>JAAHHN010000165.1 GCA_010672165.1 Spirulina sp. SIO3F2
CGCCAAAGAAGTTGAGCTGAAGGACGCTATCGAAAACATGGGCGCCCAGATGGTAAAAGAAGTTGCTTCTAAAACTGCTGACATCGCAGGTGATGGAACAACCACTGCTACCGTTTTGGCTCAGGCTCATCAGCGCCAGATGCTTACCCCGCTGCACAACCCGCTCAAACAATTGCATGATCTCATCAGCATCCTTATCAGTGACATAGCGATAGGGCCAGTAAGAGATGGATTTGGTGCCAATCCGAATCGTCTGGATATGGTCAAACTCGGGTTGCAACAGCGGCTCAACATATCGAGCCAGCACCTTCGCACTCATGGTCATGGGATCGCCGCCTGTGAACAAAACATCGGTGACTTCTCGATGGTGGCGCAAATAGTCAATAAATCGGCCCGATTCACGGGTGGCAAACTTCGTATCCTCATCAAGCTTGACAAACTGGGGCCAACGGAAGCAGAAGGTGCAATAGGCATGGCAGGTTTGGCCAGCGGAGGGGAAAACGAGTACCGTTTGCTTGTACTTGTGCTGAATCCCCGGTACGGGTTCATCAAACAGCATCGGGACATTATATTTCTTTTGGCCTGCTGGATTGGGATTCAATTGACGACGAATCTGCTTGACCACAGGCTGGAGTTCTAGCTCATCCGCCTCCCGAGCGAGGAGTTCGACCACCTGATTCAATGCGGGTTCGGGCAGCATTTCGGAATGGGGAAAGGTCAGACGATAGATTGGATCATCGGGCACTTGCGCCCAGTCAATCAGCTCTTCAACGACATAATTATTGCTACGGAAGGGGAGGACTGCTGCGATCGCCTGCATTTGTAAGCGTTCGTGGGCCGAAAACTTAGACAACTGCGGTAAAGTATTGATTTGTTTGGCCTGGTAATACTGAATACGTTTGGCAGGAATATTCATCATTGACTCGCAATAGATATAAGTTGACGATTAGCAAAGGTTCAGTAACGAAACGATTGATTCAAACCATTTGATTCAAACCATTGGCAACAGAACGATTCAACAGGATTAAACGAAGCAATCAGCAATGAATATCATGTGCGATCGCCGTAAAGGCTAGCCTGTATTACTCACCCACTCCTGTCAAACGTTAGAATGCCATTAAGATTCAGGGTCAAGGCGGTGTATTTGGATTATACACGCGGTGACAAATTCCGGTTTCTCAAGGTGAGTTAGCCGCTAGTTAACGGTTCTAGCGCCTGACGTAATCGCTGTTGCGCGGCCAACAGTGTTGCTCTGTGTTTACAAAAAGCAAAGCGCACCATAGGATAGTCCGGCGGTAAATAGTCGTGGTAAAGCGTACTGGCAGGAATGGCAGTAACCCCGACAGTTTGGGTGAGATATTGACAAAAATCAATATCATTCATTGAAAGATTTTGGGCTGCCAAAAAACCAGAAAAGTCTGCCATTAAGAAAAACGTTCCGGCTGGTAAGAACGGTTTAAAACCTGTCTCTTTCAGCATTTGGTAGCAAGTATCACGCAAAGCTGTGTATTCTGTGCGTAATTCCTGATAAAACTGGGGCGGTGCGCTCAAAGCTTCGGCGGCGGCAACTTGGACAGGGGTTGTGCCTGAACCACTGGTGTAAAGACGCATCCGTAAGATGGGATTCGCTAGCGCAGCGGGGGCGATCGCCCAACCGACCTTCCAACCCGTTACTGAAAAGGTTTTCCCGAACGTGGAAACGGTAATGGTGCGTTCATACATGCCCGGATACGTACAGAGGGGGCGATGAACCGCATCATCATAGACCAGTTCGTCGTAGACCTCATCGCTGATGGCAACCACATTGTACTTCTGGCACAAGCGGGCAATTAGTGCCAAGTCCGTCTCACTCAACACCTTCCCCGTGGGGTTGTGGGGAGTATTGACCAGGATAACTTTGGTCTTCTCAGAAAACAGAGCCTCCAAGCGTTCAGAGTCAAGTTCCCACTCTGGCGGCAAAAAACTATAGAACTTAGGAATTCCCCCCACCATTTGAATCGCGGGTTTATACGTGCTATAGCAGGGTTCAAAGAGGATCACCTCATCCCCCGGATTGACAAAACCCATCAGGGTGGCAAAGATGGCTTCGGTTGCACCCTGGGTCACAATCACCTCAGTCTCAGGGTTGTAGTCCACCTGATAGCGCCGTTGCATCCGTGCCGCGATCGCTGTGCGCAAGGGTAGCTCCCCTTGAGCAGCCGTATATTGATTGCGATCATCCGCAATGGCTTGTCTTGCCGCTGCCTTGACAAAATCCGGAGCTGGATAATCCGGGAAGCCATGACCTAGATTCACCGCCTGATGCACCTTCGCTAGTGCATTCATTTTGGAGAAGATGGCATTAAACGAGAGGGCCTGAACCCGATTTGAAGCAGAAATGTTTGAAGCAGAAGTTGACATTAAGAGCATCCCCAGTGACAGAACAAATTTGAGTGTGAGTGGTGCGCTTTACCAAGGCTGACGCGAACAGCCATTAAAAAAACAACCGGATGGCCCATCATCGGGCAAGGTTGCGAGCCAAACTGGGCCAGCTGCCCCCTGGTCAGGAGCTTGGGCTGTGGGCGATTGCTGGGCCGCCTCACCCCCCATATCGGTTTTAATCCAACCTGGATTAACTGCATTAATCAAAATATTGTCATCCTTTACCTCCTGAGCCAGCACTACTGTGATCACGTTAATCGCGGCTTTAGAGATTTTATAAGTGAGTCCCAAATTATTCATCTGATCCAACCGAGAGGTGCGGCTAGAGAGGTTGACAATCCGGCCATAGCGATTGGCCTGCATCAGGGGAATAACGGCTTGGCACAGGGCAAATGTCCCGCAGACATCGGTATTCACCGCTTGGGTAATCAGTTCAGGGGCGATCGTCAAGGCAGCCTGGTGCTGATCGAGATAAATCCCCGCATTATTCACCAGAACATCGATGCGCCCAAACTGTTCAGTCACTCGACGGACTAAATCCTGGATCTGCTGTACATCGGTGATATCAAGCGGTTGAAACTGCACCTTGCCACTGTCCTGACAGAGTTGGTCTGCGGCTGCCTGGCCACGGGCAACATTACGAGCCGTTAACACAACTTGAAAATCTTGCTGGGCAAGCTGGCGGCAGATCTCGAACCCAATGCCGCGGTTACCGCCTGTCACCACTGCGATACGTTGTTGATTCATTGTAGGATTGCCCTTTCAATGCCTAAATTATGTTTTATGTTTCAGGATAGTCCAGTGACAGAGTGAGGAACAAAGTTCACAGTTAACAGGGAGGGGATTAGCAAGGATCTCAAATTTTCTGTATAGATTGCTACAAATAAAACATTGAATTGGAATGTGTTCGTCACCCTATTTTCATGCAATTGTTCTGCTCTCTAAACCCTACTGTTATTTCCCTTGAAAAGGATATAACTTATGCAAATGAAATAGATGGCGCTCTCCTCTGTCCCGAGTTTGGTAGGGATAATGTATTAAACGGCAAAAACGATTGGCTTCGTGTCAGTTTTGATTCATGCTCATTTCGTCCAAACGGCATGCCAAGGCTGTTCGCCGCCCACTTCTAAGCCACAGAGCGCACTAGTCGCCTCAAGCTGAATTTGGCCTGCGCGATCGCGCAACTGCAAGCGCACCTCCCCCCGCATCGTGTCCCGGCAACAGACCTGTAAGCCCTTCTCCGTGGGGGCTCGCAACGGTGTACCGAGTTCTGTCGTTGTACCCAGCAACTCAACTGTATGGGTCAAACTCTGAGCTTGCATCTGCCAGCGCCCCCAGGGTTCAACTGACCAAGACACCTGGGCATTCCAGGGCACAAATTCATAAAACTCACCCTGATAATGAATTCCAATAAGCGCCACTTCCTCTTGCCACCAAAACACCCCCCGCTTCCCGCCCCCTGCGGTTAGGGCTAAATCTGGCTCCCCCTCAAAGGCATTGCAGTTGAGCCAAAACCACTTTTTGGGAAACGCCCGACCCCAATTTTTCTCGCTATAGGCGGGCGCACCCTGGCAATAGTATTTCTGTCCATTCCAATCGAGCCACCCCGTCGCCCGACCATGAGCCATCAAGATTTGCCATCCGGGCTCAAAAATCTGGAAACCCGAAAGCCAACCCGCTGTAGATTGCTGCTCTTGCTCCGGATCGCCCCAACCATAAACAGGTTCGATCTCATATTGCCAGTGGCAATAGTCCCCCGTTGCCGGATCGCGCAGATAACCCTGGTGTATGGTTTCAGTGGCTTGATAGCCTTCAATGACCCATTGACTAAAATCAGTAGCGGAAAGAGGTTGCGGTGTAACACCCGCTATGCTCTTACGCCAATGCCCCAAGGCGAGACGATCGCGCTCGGCCCAAAACCCACCCACATCGGGCAAGGTACGCAACAGATATTGATCATGGGGGCCAAGAATCTGCGCTGCGCCACCGCTGTGGGGTTGCCCTCCAATCGGGTCTTCGATGGAATACATAAACGCGAAGGTTTGCCCAACAGCAGGCAGCGTTACGCGGTAATACCAACCTTCAAAGAAGCGATCGCTGGTTTCGTCCCAGTGGTAGCCACTGTGGGGAGTTTGCAGAGTCATATTCGGTAAAAAAACAAACCAGGAGACTGTTCTTTGGTAGTGAACGGTGTAGGGTATGTTAGCGAAGCGTAACGCACCAACAGTAAGCTTTTAAGCGACTTTAGCCTTTACATCATTATTTAGATATATCGCAGCAACAGCAACCTTAACTCGACAGTTGAGCAGCCAACTGAATCGCCGCTTTCATACTCTGGGCATTCGCAATCCCTCGACCTGCAATATCAAATGCCGTACCGTGATCAGGAGAAGTGCGAATAAACGGTAAACCAATCGTCGTGTTAATCGCCTGCTCAAACCCCATTAACTTCACGGGAATTAATCCTTGATCATGATAGAGCGCCAAATAGGCATCGGCAACACCAGCGGTCTGGGCTGTTTGGAACCAGGCTTGACCCGGTTTGACCCAGAGGGTATCTGGCGGCACTGGCCCGAGCAGTGTGACCCGAGGATAGCGCTGACGCTGTTCGGCGAGCCAGGGAATCAGCCAATCTTGCTCTTCTGTGCCCAGTTTGCCCTCCTCGCCGCTGTGGGGGTTGAGTCCTGCGATCGCAATTGTCGGCTCCGGCCGATCAAACCGCTCGGCTAGGGTACGAATCAGTAACCCCAGCTTTTGGCTCATCAGTGCTGGCGTGAGCTGAATGGGCACTTGCTGGAGTGGAATATGGGTTGTGGCTAGCAGGGTAATCAATTGCCACTCGGTATGAGGCGATCGCGCCACGAATAACATGCCGTAGTCCGGGCTTTGGGACTGGAGGGCCAAGACTTCTGTTTGCCCCGGATAGTCATGGCCCGCCGCTTGCCAGAGGGACTTGGCGATCGGGGCGGTGACAATGCCCTGGAACTCTCCTGCGAGGGTGGCTTGGATTGCAGCTTGGAGATAGGCAAAACTCGCGGCACCTGTGGCTGCCGAGCCTTGTCCCCATGCCACAGGTGCGGTCAAGGGCAAATCGCGGATCTGGAGCTGCGCAGGATTAGCAACACCCGCTGAGTGAAAATCCTGATAGGCGCGATCGAGCACCGGGCGGGAGCCAAAGATCGTAATGTTATCTGTGGGGATAGTGGGATCAGCTAAAGCTTTGAGGATGATTTCGGGGCCGATTCCAGCAGGATCACCAAGGGTTAGCGCAAGGCGGGCAGCAGTCATGCAGCGTTAGGAAAGGTGGAAGGAAGTCCAGTGAGTCTGCGTCACCCACTTCGTTTACAATACCTTAAGATTTAATCTACAAGCTTTAAACTCTCAAGCTTTAAGCCAACTTTAACAACGACGAAGGAAAGAACCTATGGGCGCTCAAGATATTATGTTCAACGCTGCATTTTTGTCCTCCACCTTGATTCTGGTGGGTCTTGGTTTGGGCTTTTTGCTGCTCAAGCTGCAAGGAAGCGAGGAGTAATTAAAGTCTGGAGATTCAGAGTACTCCAAGCAAAAAAATACAGAATTGTGACTAGTGCAGCGTCAAGGTTTATTTAATTGTAGGTTGGTGTTGAGTGGAGCGTAGCTTGCTTCTCGCAGATTAACCCAACAGCGACAATGGTTGTGTTGGGTTATCTCCTTGGGAGACGCTCCGCGAACATGCCTCAACCGCAACCTACGCGCAAACCCAATTTTTAGCGTTGACAGGGCACTAGTGGCAGGCGTCCCGCCTGCCTCAGACTAATCATTAATTGTTGAGGAATACTCTAAGCAACGTCGCCATTAGAACCCCTATGAAAATAGCGATTACCGGAGCAACCGGGTTTGTGGGCAGTCGGTTGACTGCCCAACTTATTAAGGAGGGACACCACGTTGTGGTGCTCACCCGTTCACCGGAAACAGCACAAACCCTATTCCCTGCTGCCGCCTTTCCGAACCTAGAGATTGTTGCCTATACCCCCCAAGCGCCTGGGGATTGGCAAAACTGTCTCTCGGGTTGTGATGGCGTGGTGAATCTAGCGGGTGCGCCGATCGCCGAACAGCGTTGGACCCCTGCCCGTAAACAAGACATTCTCGAAAGCCGCAGCCTGGGAACCCAAATGCTGGTGGCAGCGATCGCTCAAGCGAATCCTAGACCAAAAGTTCTCGTCAATGCATCCGCGATCGGCTATTACGGTACGAGCGAAACCGCAGCCTTTACCGAAGCTGATGCACCCGGCACTGACTTTTTGGCTCAGGTTTGCCAGCAATGGGAAGCGGCTGCCCGTGCTGTAGAACAGTCCGGTGTGCGCTTGGTGATCCCCCGTATTGGCATTGTGCTCGGAAATGGTGGCGCGATCGCTAAGATGATTCCGCCGTTCCGGATGTTTGCAGGTGGCCCCATTGGCACCGGACGCCAGTGGTTTTCTTGGATTCATCGTGAGGATCTGGTGCAGTTCATTATCGAAGCGTTGCAAAACCCTCAGGTGCAGGGCGTGTATAACGCTACTGCCCCCCAACCCCAACGAATGGGTGAATTTTGTAAAGTTCTGGGCCAAGCGATGGGTCGTCCTTCGTGGTTGCCTGTGCCCAATTTTGTCCTGGAAACCTTGCTGGGCGATGGCGCGATCGTGGTGCTCGAAGGCCAGCAAGTTCTCCCAAAAGCCTTGGAATCCCTCGGCTTTACCTATCAATATCCCGAGGCTGCGGGGGCGATCGCTGAAGTCCTCTCCCATTATTAATTGCACTAAATACCATGACAATTTGGGTAAACGAACAACTCGACCCGATGGGCATGATTCACGCCTGTATTGCCTGTTGTGATGAGCAACAAGCGCAAGATTGCCATGAATCTTTTGAGGCGAACCTCTCGGCTGAACAGAAAGCTGAAGGATGGTCAACTCGCTTGCGCACCGTGGAATCCTGGGATGATGTGCCAGTAAATTCCTTGAAGTTGAGTGTTTGAGCATTTCGTCAGTCGTGAAATCCCTCCCCCTGTTCCCAGCCAGATTCACTACAGTGAGGAGAGATCCCCTTAATAACTGGAATTTTTATGGTTTTATTTGGCTTAGGCAAAAAAGCTGCTATGCCCACCCCTGAAGCAGCCCTCCCTGGACGCACTGCCAAGATGCCTGTCCCTGAAACCCATTTTGTTAATGGCAATCCCCTACAACCCCCCTTTCCGGACAATTTAGAGCAAGCCATCTTTGGTTTAGGCTGCTTTTGGGGGGCAGAGCGCAAGTTTTGGCAACTGGATGGCGTCTATACCACAGCTGTAGGTTATGCTGCGGGCTATACCCCCAACCCCACCTATCGAGAAGTGTGCAGCGGCATGACCGGTCACAATGAAGTAGTTTTGGTCGTCTATGATCCTCAGGTTGTTAGCTTTGAGCGTCTCCTAGAAGTATTTTGGGAGAGCCATGATCCCACCCAAGGCATGCGTCAGGGCAATGACACGGGTACACAATATCGCAGCGGTATTTACGTCTATTCCGAGGCGAACAAAGCAGCGGCGTTAGCATCTCTGGAGACCTATCAAGCCGCGCTTAAGGAATCAGGCTACAAAGCCATCACTACTGAAATTCTGGATGCACCCGAGTTTTATTACGCTGAAGATTATCACCAGCAATATCTGGCGAAGAATCCTAATGGTTATTGTGGCTTAGGCGGTACAGGTGTGAAGTTCTGTGCAGCTTAGGGTACTCCTGCAAAATATTTAATTTATTCAGAATCTTCCAGTGAGTAATCCCCCCTTCCCCCCTTGGAACTACTGCTTATACAGAAGTTGATCTCAAGTCCCAAAGCTGGACTTTATCCCCCCTATGAAAGGGGGGAAGTACTCAAAGTCCCCCTTCCAAAGGGGGATTTAGGGGGATTTAGGAGGCTAAATTGTGCCTTAGGTCAGGATTTACAGTTTGTGTATAAGCGGCAGCCCCTTGGAAAGGGGGGTGACGCCACAAGCGGCTAGGATAGATGGCGAATTTTTCTGCAATACTCTTCAGCGACATTGCTGCTGGAACTGTTGAGGCTCTACGATGATCGAGCCTTAACGTAAGATTCTCCGCAATGCCCCTAAACTTCATCAACCAACCCCCCGCCAACGGCAAACCCCCTCAACATCTGCTAATTGCTCTTCACGGTTGGGGGGCAGACCAACAGGATCTGACGGTACTCGCACCCATGCTCCAACTTGGGGAGGACTATCAGTTTGTTTTCCCCAATGCCCCGTTTGATCATCCTCAAGTCCCAGGCGGCCGAGCTTGGTATGCTTTGGAACGCTCAGATCCTGAAGGTTTAGAAACTAGCCATCAACTGTTGCGGCAGCTAGTTTTGGGGCTAGTGGCTGAGACGCAAGTGCCATTGAGCCAAACCATCTTGTTGGGTTTTTCTCAGGGTGGGGCAATGACGTTGGATGTAGGCAACCAATTGCCCTTAAAAGCACTCTGTTGTCTGAGTGGTTATCCCCATTCACCCCTGCAAATTACTGCTAACACTCCTCCCCCTGTGCTGTTGGTGCATGGTCGTCATGATCCGGTTGTGCCCCTAAGTGAAGCGCAACGAGCCAAGCAAGAACTGGAAGCGTTAGGGAGTGCTGTTAACTATCACGAACTGGCAATGGGGCATGAGATTCCAACTGAGGCGATCGCGCTCACTCGTCAGTTTATTCAAGGGTTGGGATGATGATCGGGATCAGGCAGGTTAGGATTGCAATGATCCCTACCCCACGCTGATGTGCTGATTCTGACAATTCTCTTGGCGCTGCCCGTTGCCCTACTGCTGCTCCTCTGTGCGGTGCTCTGGCTTGAATGTTCAGCTGCTCTGGTAGCCAGCCGCAAACCGCGATCGCTCCCTCCAACTCCCCCCAGGCTAGCGGTGCTTGTGCCTGCTCATAATGAGGCGGGCGGCATTCAACACACCCTAGAGCAATTGATCTTACAGGTGGAACAGCCCCAGCAGGTGGTGGTGATCGCGGATAATTGCAGCGATGCTACCGCTGAGGTGGCGCGGGGTGTGGGGGTGACGGTGTTGGAGCGCTTCAATGAGCGCGATCGCGGTAAGGGATTTGCCCTCGACTATGGTCTGAAATATTTGGCTGCTGATCCGCCTGAGATTGTGGTGATGGTGGATGCGGATTGCGATCTCACCCCGGGCACGATCGATCATATTGCCCATCAGTCCGCTCGCACAGGTTGTCCAGTGCAATCGCTCTATCTGATGGAGAAGCCGCTCCAACCCCAAGCCAAGGATGCCGTTTCTGCCTTTGCCTTTAAAGTCAAAAATCTAGTGCGGCCGTTGGGTCTTCAGCAATGGGGTCAGCCTTGTTTGCTAACGGGGACGGGCATGGCGTTCCCTTGGGACGTGGTGCGGAGTGTGGATTTGGCCAGTGGGGAGATTGTGGAAGATATGAAGTTGGGGCTGGATTTGGCGATCGCGGGTTATGCTCCCCAGTTTTGTGGGGATGGCTTGGTGTTGGGGCGGTTGCCCAGCGTTGAGGCGGCAGCGACCAGCCAGCGCACCCGTTGGGAGCATGGTCATTTGCAGATGTTGCAGCGTTATGTGCCGCCGTTGTTGGGGTCGGCGGTGCGTCAGTTCCGGTTGGATTTGTTGGCGACTGCATTGGAGTTGGCGATCCCACCGTTGTCGTTGTTGGTGGTGTTGTGGGTGGGGGTGGCGTTGGTTACGGTGCTCGTTACCCTATTAGGCTGGGTCTATATCTGGCCGTTTGTGGGTATCGCTAGTGCAGGCGGTTTACTGTTGATCAGTATCCTCGGGGCTTGGGTGAAGTTTGGCCGGGAGGATCTGCCATTACAAACTTTGTTGAGTATTCCGCTTTATATCCTGTGGAAGATTCCGCTCTATTTTAAGTTTTTGCGTAAGCCGGAAGCGGAGTGGGTGAGAACGGAGCGAGATGGGGTGGAAAGTGAGAAGTCTTGAGTTAGCTTGATTTAATCATTCGTTACAGCTCGGTTATAGACGCGATCGCCCCTCTGAGCCTATGTTGAAGGGAGTATCGAGCACTTCAGGAGCGATCGCGCATGTCCGCAACGCCGGAATCTTTGCACAATTTTGTCCAGTTCTGCCAAGCCCACCTCACAGGCGATGAAAAGGGTGAGGCTCAGGTTTTTTTAGATCGGTTTTTTCGGGCGTTTGGTCATGAAGGGGCGATCGAGGCGGGCGCAACCTACGAAAAGCGCATCCAGAAAGGCAGCAAAAAGGGCAAAACGGGCTTTGCGGATCTGGTTTGGAAGCCCCGCGTGTTGATTGAGATGAAAAAGCGGGGCGCGAAGCTCTCGAAGCATTATTCCCAGGCTTTTGATTATTGGCAGCGGGCTGTGCCCAACCGTCCCCGGTATGTGATGCTATGCAATTTTGATGAGTTCTGGATCTATGACTTTGATATTCAAATCGACACGCCGATCGATCAGGTGAGTTTGACCCAGCTCCCGGAGCGGCTGGGCGCGTTTGGCTTTATGCAGCCCCGTGAGCAAGCTTCGGTGTTTGGCAACAACCAAGTGGAGATTACTGAGAAAGCGGCGCGGCGCTTGGGGCAAGATCTTTATCCTGATCTCTGGAAGCGATTGCAACGAGAGCAGCACCTCTCACAACCTGAAGCGATGGCTCAAGCTCAGCGGTTTGTGTTGCAATGTGTCTTAGCGATGTTCGCCGAAGACCGGGGGCTGTTGCCGGATAGCTTGTTTGTGCGCTGTGTGCAGGATTGCCTCAATGGTGAGAGTTCCTATGATGTGATTTCGCGGGGACTATTTGCGGAGATGAACCAACCGGGAATCACGCCTGCGGGGCGGTTTCAGGGGGTGGATTTTTTTAATGGGGGGCTGTTTGCGGTGGTGGATAGTCTGGAGTTGACGCCGGAGGAGTTGCGGATTGTGGAGGCGGCGGCGTTGGAGGATTGGAGCAAGGTGCGGCCGGCGATTTTTGGCAATATTTTTGAGAGTGCGATCGACCAGCAGGAGCGCCATGCGCGGGGCATCCATTACACGGCAGAGGCGGACATTATGAAGATTGTCCGGCCGACGATTTCGCGGTTTTGGGAGGAGCGGATTGAGGGGGCAAATACGCTCAAGCAGTTGGAGGTGTTGGCGGCGGAGTTACGCACGTATCGAGTGCTTGATCCGGCTTGTGGGTCGGGGAATTTCCTTTACATTGCTTATCAGGAGCTAAAGCAAATTGAGCAGACGCTGTTAGACAAGATCGCGGCGCGGCGTCGTTCACAGCAAGATCAGTTGCAAATTGGCTTTGTGACGCCGTTGCAGTTTTTTGGTATTGATAACAATCCGTTTGCGGTGGAGTTGGCGCGGGTGACGTTGATGATTGCTCGCAAGGTGGCGATCGATCGCCTCAGTCTTCAAGAGCGGGCGTTGCCATTGGATACGTTGGACAAAAATATCATCTGTGCGGATGCATTATTTACGGATTGGCCGCAGGCGGATGCGATTATTGGTAATCCCCCGTTTTTGGGTGGATCTAGAATTCGTCTTGAACTAGGAGATAATTATGCTGAGAAGGTTTTTGCAAAATTCTCTAACATTCGAGCACAGGTTGACTTTGCCAGTTATTGGTTTCGTTTGGCCCATGAACATATTCAGCAAACTGGTAGAGCTGGACTTGTTGCAACGAACTCTATTAGCCAAGGTAAGAGCAGATCTGTTGCTTTGGAGTACATCACTCAAAACAACGGATATATTCATGAAGCCATCTCTACACAACCTTGGTCAGGTGAAGCTGTTGTACATGTTAGTCTCGTAAACTGGTCTGCCCAACAACCCAATTCTTATTATTTGGATAACAAGAAAGTTTCCACAATTAACTCGTCTCTTACTTCCAATGTTGATTTAACTGCATCAGCTCGACTTTCCGCTAATCGAAATAAGAGCTTTATTGGAGTTCAACCTAATGGTAAAGGCTTTTTGATTGAGAAAGAGGATGTTGATAAGTGGATTGTTGAAGAATCAAAAAATAGAGAGGTGCTTAAGCCTTTTTCTATGGGTGGTAATTTAGCCAAAAATCCGCATGGAAAACCTGATAGATGGATAATTGATTTTGCTGACATGAGTCTTGAAGAAGTGAATAACTATAAATTGCCTTTTGAGTATGTAAAGTCAAAGGTCAAGCCTGAGAGAATGAAGAATAGAGAATCTATTTTGCGAGAGAAATGGTGGAGATTTAAGCGCACGAATGAATCTCTGAGAACAGCAGTCAAAGATCTAGATACGTATTTTGCGACACCCAGAGTTTCTAAATGGATAATGTTTATCCCTTTTCAAGCTGAATGGTTGCCTGGAGATCTGAATGTGGTTGTCTCATCTAGTGATTATTATCTACTGGGTATTTTGATATCTCATATTCATCGTCTCTGGGCTAAAGTGAAAAGCTCAACCTTGAAAGGAGATACTCGATATACTCCATCGACTTGCTTTGAAACCTTCCCCTTTCCCCAAACCCCCACCAAAAAACTCACCCAACAAATCCGCGCCAAAGCCATTGAACTGCACGAATACCGCAGTGAACAAATGGAACAGAAACAATGGGGCATCACCAAGCTCTATAACGCCTACTTTGACGAACCCGCCAGCCAACTGTATCAGCTTCATAAAGAACTCGATAAACTTGTGCTGCGGGCCTATGGCTTTAAAGCCAAAGACGACATCTTGGCAAAACTGCTAGAACTCAACTTAGAACTAGCAGAAAAAGAAAAAAATGGCGAAGCCGTAGTGGGGCCGTGGGCAATTGATAACCCGCCCGAAGGGAGGGATAAAATCTAGAGTGGGTCAGCGGAGCGTGGAGGATTTTGAGCAATTGAGACGATTGCCTCATTGATTAGACTTTGAAGAAACAGCCCTCAAAATGATTCAGTGGTCGCCAGATTCAAAAGAGATAACGATTGAGAATCGTGAAAGGATTATGATTTTGGTAACTTGTGATTACTGATCAAACAACTGAATCAAATAGATAACGAGACCAGTAAAGATTATTGGTGTCAACTTTTTGGTGTTTGTCCATCGCACCAGAGGGATGCCCGCTTGTGGAAATGGGTATGGCGTGTCCTATCGGTTTCGGACAGAGTTCCCAACACCCATTATGGAGGACTGTAATTTTCTATAATCTGACTGTGCTGTATTCAATACCGCAAAGTTCATGAAAGGTCTAACAATTATTCTGGCTGGTGTCTTTAGCTTTCCAAGTATTCAAATTCCGCCCCCAGCGCTGGAGGTTCCAGCCGTCTGTGAAGCCCTCGACCCCAGAATGCCTGAGCCATTTGAGCAACGGGAAATGGCGATCGCCACCGCCAAACAACAGTACCAAGCGGGTCAAACGGAAGCGGCTATTCAAACCGTCGATGCCCTTTGGCAGCAGATTCAGCGCGAATCTGTTGAGGGCTGGCAAGACATTACTGCAATTGACCAACTGGAAATTGCTGAGGCTTATATCGATATTCAACACCCAGAACCCGCATTTGAGTTGTTAGAAGCGGTTCTGCTCGACACTACCGAATCATTTTACAATCACCCCTATTACGTTTGGCGATTAATCGCCGCCCTCTATGCTCGGGCAGGAGAGTTTGAACGGGCTTGGGAGCTGGTTGCCGCAACGCCACCGCGAGAGCCGCCTGTGACAATTGATTTCGCTGAGCGCCAGTCTGGGGAAAGTTCGGTGCGGGAAAATATTGTGCGCTTTCATCTGGCGAATCATGACTTTGAACAGGCGCAGATGTTTGTAGATGGCATGCAGTCCGAGAGATTGTGGCGCGATCGCCAATTCGGTCAAGCCCAATTAGTCAATTATCAAATTGCTCAAGGCGATCTGGAACAAGCATTATTATTAGCTCAAGATATTGAAGATAATGAACACCGCTGGACTGCATTTCTTGCAATCGGTAAGACTTACAAAGCAATAGGACAGACAGAGCAGACCGTTCAACTTATCGATTCAATCACTGCTGAAGGACTCCAAACAGAAATAGATGAATATAGTTACTATCCCCGTTTCCAGATTTTACTTGAAGTCAGCCAGTTATATATCGAACTCGGAAAACAAAACTCAATTTTCAAGATTCTGGAAACAGTTCTTTCAGAAGTTGATATTACTGAGTCATCTGGAGGAAAACATTATCTCTTGGTTAATATTGCCTATCTTTACTTCAGAATTAATGCGTTGGAGGAAGCAAGAAGCACATTAAAGCTTGCCCATGAAGCGAGCCAAGATTTAGATAGTTTTGAATTGGATGGTGCAGAGATTTATTATCCAGATGCCTTGGCTCAACTTGATCTAGCTCTGTTGTATTGGGAGTTGGGTGAACTAAAACAAGCTCAACAGCTTTTGGAAACTGCTCTAGGTAGAAGTGTTCAGTTCCAGGCTCATGCAGGTGCAGATCAAAGATACGAGTTTGTTGATTATCTGATCAGAACAGAGCAGTTTAAAGAAGCAATTAAGCTGAGCTGGACAATTGAAGCTCCTAGAAGTCGGCATGATATCTTAGTTCATCTCATTGAAAAAGCATTGAGCGTCGGAGAAGATAGATGGGCAATGAATGCTGCACAGCAAATAGAGCATATCTCTGAGCATCATCGCTACCAAGTGTGGCAATTGGAGCAGAACTTGACCGATCTTTCTCAATTTCTTGAACAAGGGCAATACGATCGCGCTGAACGACGGGTGATTCGCTGGCAAGGTGAGCAACATGAACTAAAAGAGAAGATGAAAATGGAAAGCGATCGCTGGTTAGCCTTTATCGATTGCTTTCAACAAGCAAACGCTCAACGAGGGGAATTGTAAATTATCCTGTGTGAAATCAGCATGAAAAACTTATTGTTCTTCACCACTATCGGCGTATTGTATTGCATTCCCATGGTTATGATGCCGTCCCCAGCCTCAGCAATACCAGTGGCATGTGAAATCCTGGCTGAACCGATTAACCCTAATCCTTTTGATCTTCGAGATGCCGCGATCGCCCTCGCCAGAGCGCAATATGCCGAGGGTGAGGTTGATGCCGCCCTACAAACCTTAGCTGAGATTCCCAGCCTTAGTATGGGATATCAATTGACTCTCTACCAAAAGCCCCAAGATATTGCCCCCTATTCCTTAGCCATTGCTCAAGCCTATCTTGATTTTCAACAACCCGATCGCGCTTGGGTGCTCGCTGAAGATGCACTCACTCGCGTTGAGCATTTTCATCATAAAAGTAGCCGTATACGCAAAGCCTATGTTGTTGATTTTTATGCTAGAGCGGGCAATTTTCCGCGTGCTTGGGAAATTGCAGAATCTATTCCGCGCCCTTATTCCCCCAGCCCCTATGCCCCCGACAATGGCTCCCGTTTTTCCAGCCGCGCCAAGTCCAGACATTTCATTGCGCTAGCGCATCTCAAGTTCGGCGATGTTCAGGGTGCAAAACTGGTGATTGATACCATTAATAGCGAATGGATATATACCGAAGCGCAAGGTGACTTAGCTGCCTATTTAGCTGCTCAAGGTGCT
>JAAHHN010000166.1 GCA_010672165.1 Spirulina sp. SIO3F2
TCACAAATGAAATCAAAGCTCAACAAACTTGAACCCAGGACATATGCTGACTTGGTAGATGCTATCGAGCAATCTTTAGGTTCGGTCACTACAGAAGATATCCAAAACTGGTTTTCTCACTGTTGTTACTGCTCCTCATCTATTTGAAAAGGGCTATATTACTTCCTTAACAGGCTCTACGAAAACCGCGATCTATTCTTCCTCAGCAGTTACATCCAGAGTTTGAAATTCTGCTGGATACACAAGTTCTTGGAACCGTAGATTGTCCCGAACGACATCAAAGTCTGGATTACCGTGAGCTGAAAATCGACTAGCAGCAGAATTGAGCCGAATTGCTTTCTCTAAAAAATCTATAACTGTTTCTAGCTTACCTTGAATCGCATGAACACAAGCTTTTGCATAATACCCACCGGGATTCCAAGACTCTGTTTGAATAACCTGATCGCAATAATATATCGCAGATTTATAGTCACCTGCTCTAGCTAAAATGATCCCAAGATTGGCTACAAATAAATAATCATAAGGCTCTATACTGATTGAATTTTGAATATATTCAATCGATACATCAAATTCTTTTCTTAGGCTATGTGTTAATGCCAATAAATTGAGTGAATTAGCAGCTTTTGGTTCTAACTCAATTGACTTTTTGGCATCAGAGAATGCTTTTTCATAACTTCTCATGTTCAGAAAGAAGAAACCTCTAGATTCCCAGGAAAAATAATTTTTGTTGTTAATCTCGATCGCTTTACTGAAACTTCTTTCTGCTTCGTTGTACATTGAAAGACTACACAGAGATTCAGCTTCTAGTCGCCAAAAAAATGGTACTCTTCTATCTGCTTTGATGGCTTTTCTGTGGTATATCAAAGCATGTCTATGCCTTCCCATTCGATTGAGTGTGTCTCCATAGAATGCCAGGATTGCACTCGATTTCGGCTCAATATCGAGTGCATTTCTGTAGCTATCTAATGCTTCTTCAAAACGACACAATGCCTTCAAGTTATGTCCACAGAGCTTCCAAAAAAGAAAATCTTTTTCGAAACCCAAATCAATTGAGCGATGTAGACAATATAAAGACTGATTGAATTTATTTAAACCCAATAGAGCTTCCGCCTTACTTCGAAGTAGATGCTTCTCAGGCAATCCAAGTATTTGAGCACTTTCATAACACTGAAGTGACTCTTGACAAAGATCAATATGCCTAAAAAATTCGCCAATATCATAAGAGATAGCGGCTTTCAATTTAGGCTGTAAATTCACCAAAAGACTGTTGAGCTTCTCCTGGGCTTGCATTACAATACCAGTGGCTATCTTTATATCCTCACAGCGAATGAACTTATAAAGCAATCCAATTAAGTCGCCAAGACCATACTCTATATTCTCTGCATAGACAATTACAGATTGAATAGAAGATTCAATTACTTTGATTATTTTTTCTTCCTCTTCTAAAGAGATAGTTTCAGAATCGAAATTCATTCTATAGCTTCCTGGGGATTCATCAATGAAAATCCAGCCAAACATTAATGTGGGTGTTGCCCTAATGAAAAACTTAGTAGTCGTTGTCGGTAGTAATTTCTGGCTTTCCGTACTTCCTTCCGCACTAATCGCTGCAAAGGGAATAGCAAAGATATCTGGTTTATGCAGATAGACCGCACAAAAGAACTGCTCAATATATCTATGTAGCCCCTCATTTTGCTTACCAAACAGACCATAGTAAAGATAGTCTGCAATACATTCTCGCCATTCTTTGTCTTCATAGGGTTCAGGCAAGGGTGTGTCTGGATGATATAACTCATCTGCCTGTTGTTTGAAATAGTCTGCCAAAAGCGCATTTGTTTTCCTGAACAAGCTCTTGCTCTCTTGACAATAAATCGCACGAAAAATATCTCGTGCTACATCATCTAGATGATATTTTCCCGCTGAGCATTCAACAAAATATGATTGCTTTAACCATTTAAAACAATCATTGGCTTTATTACTAAACTGTTGTAGCTCTAGTTCCTCCTGTGCAATTAAATAACGAATGAGATCGCGATCGAACCAACGGCAACAAGCCATCACTTGTAATAACTGTCGCTGCTCATCATCAACACCCTGTAACAATAAATCTGCGATCGCTTGATTACCCTGGGAAAAATCGATGCTTTGCCCGCTCTCCTGAGATTTACGTACCCAATTTAAGTAATACGGTAGACCCTGAGTGATTTTATAGATTTTGTTATGCTCACTGCCTTTGGTAATACCAATCTTTTTAAGATAAGCTTCAGTCTGCTTCCGGTCGAATTTATTGAGCTGAATCTCAGTCAGTAATTTTCGGTCTTGGTTGAGCTTGCGCCAGCCTTCATCGTCTTGCAATGGGCGTCGCCCCACAACCACCAAACGCACCGACGAAGATGATAACGCCGTGTCTTCCACTAAATATTGCCATAGCCATTGATTCAAATAGGTCTGCGCTTTTTCATACGTGTCTAAAACTAAAACCAGGGGTTTTTCGTTGGTTTGCGCCACTTGCACCAGGCTCTCAGCAAAGGCTTGGGTCAATTTAGTGACAGGCTCTAACATAAGTGCCTGGCGTTCAAGCTGGTTCTTCGTTGCTGGATGGTTCCGAACCTGCTGCTGTATCCACTCCTTCAAGTTCTCAGATTCTGCGCCCATCGCTAATGAAGTCGCAAAGTCTGGCCTGGAGTCATCCAAGGAGCCGGGTTGCTTCGGTTTTGCCTCGATATTAGCCGAGCCAAGCCAGACCAACCGCTCAAACCAGCTCCGGATTTTATCCTCATTTTCGGGGGTGTTTTTCTCACCATTCGCCGAACGTTGTGTTAACTCATACAACGTGTCTTCAAACTGTTGGTTCTGTTGCGTAAACCTGTCGTTCTCAATCTCACTCCCTACTTGTTCACTCCATTGCTGATGCACCTTGCGCATAAGTTTGAGCGGCGTTTCAACATTTGCCGTTTTGGCAAAACAAACTTCCAACACATCCACCTTATTAGCATGGGCTTCCTTCAAGCGACCCACCAGGGTTGTTTTCCCCACACCCCCAATGCCACAAATATTAAATAGAAGCGGCTGCTCTTGAGGCGAAGCCAAGGCTTCAGTAAACCGCTTCAGAAATCGCTTCACCTCATCTCGCTCAATGTAATATTCATCGTCAACCCTAGCCCTCAACGGAGATTCACGGGCTTCTTCTTCCTCTGGCTCTGATGCTTCTGGTTCCTGCTCCTGCGTCTTAGCGCTCTCCAAACGAGCTTCTAGCGCTGCAACTTCTTTGCGCTTCTCGTCAAGATCTAATTTTAGGCTGGGTGGAATTGATGAGAATGTATGAGCTGCTGCCTGTTCCTCTAGCGTTGCGAGTACTTTTCTCGCTGTTTCTAATGCTCTCTGTAGGGACGCCGAATCATCCATTTGCTACTCACCCCCCATACGCTGTTCCAATTCTGTAACTGCCTGCCGCTTTTCCTCTAGTTGCAATTGAAGATGAGGCGGAATCGTTAGGCTCGTGTAGCCCGCGGCTTGCTTTTCCAGAATAGCAAGTGAACGTTTTGCCATTGCTAACGCTGGAGCTAACCCGGAGTCGCTTATCTTGCTTGGCGAGGGCGATTCTGAACTCATGGAGCCGTTGTCAGATGTCTTCCGACGTGCTTGCCAATCGATCGGGGCAAATGCCAATGCCTGCACAACAAACTTAGCTGCGTTTTGAGCAGCGGTTTGCTGGCGTTGCTTTTTGTCTTGAGCCTTGTTGCCATCTGCCCAATCACAAATCGCTTTGATCAAAATCCAATCAACCTTTTTGTCTTGACAGGCAACATACAAACCATTGCCCTCCATTTCGCCGCCGATCGCCTCAGGCTCCAAATCCTGCAATTGTTGCCGAAAGTCGATGTGGTCAACCAGTTTTTCACCCGTTAACACAACCCCAAAACTCACCGCTGCTCCATCCCACATCAACTTAAAACTTCTGAAGTGATTGAGCAGCCAAGGTGAAGCATGGGGTTTATCCCCTCGTAACCTCAGCTTCACCTGCCCATCCGTTGTGCCAACCCGTTGCAATTCATAGGGACGTAACTGCTGAGTAACTAAAATCTCTCCTAGTTCCTGCTTTCGGTCATCAATGCCAAATGCAATGCCCACCATAATCACTGCTACAGGCGAGAGCGCCTCAATTGCTTTGGAAACCGTGAGCTGAGACGCACCCAATCCACCACTGCCCATCTCGGACTGGACTAAAACGCCTCGTCCGCCTTCAATCAAACCTAAGTCAAAGCACACCAAATCACCGATGGAATGGGGTTGAGCTGACTGACCAGTGATCTGCTCAAACGCTTGAAGTGCGGCTTTGCCCTCTATTTCAGTGACAGTAGCGATTAGAACATCTGCGGTTAGCCGAGCAGCCATCCATAAAACTCCAGAGCGACACTACCTGCTCATACTGCGGCGGAGTACAGCAGGCTCATGATTCAGTATAGACGCCTAGTCTAACCTTCCTAATCAAAGTTGCTGTTAAGTGCTCCCATTGCCATATATATATAGGGCTTCAATCGCGTTTCTCCACTCCTCCCCAAATTGTGCCCTCACCGCCTGAACTACGCTCTTGGTAGCGATCGCAATATGGGCAGGGGCGCGATCGGAGGCGAATAAAGCAAATGTAGACCTAGAACTTTCTCTTCAGTGTCTTGATCGCAAGTAGCAAGGCAAAAGCACTTTCACCATCATTAACTTCTCCAGTACAGATCATTTCTAGCGCATCCTCAATCGAAACAAAACAGATTCTATCAATTATCTCCATGCTCTCGTGTTGTGTTGGCTCATTTAACCTGACATCATATGCAATGAAAAAATGGTTTTTTAACCGAGCAAACCCATTTGCCATATAGTACCATCCTAGACTTTCCAATTGAGTGGTAATTCCTCCTATCTCTTCTCTGAGTTCTTGATGCGCAACCTCCTCTGGCGAAGAGCCAATTTGGTCTCCCAAACATCCAGCTGGAACCTCCCAACACCAATCATCTACCGTGTATCTATACGATCGAATTAGACATATTTCTCTGTCAGAGGTTAAAGGGATAACAAAAACAGAGCCAGGATGCTCAACATAGGTATATACAATATCTTGTCCGTTCGGCAAAATAAGTTTGTCATGTCTGAGGTCAAACCAAGGACTCTGATATGATTTTTCGGAATTCAGCAGACACCAGCCGAGTTTTTCTCCTTTTGGTTTATCATTTTTACTCATCTGTTTTCCCTATTCTAAAAGTCAATCAACTGAGCCAGACTTAAAACAATTCGTCATACTTCTATTTACCAAAACCTCCTAAATCATGCCCTGAAGAGGGATGCAATGAATTTTTCAATATAAACACGTTTTTCTCCCTCAACAGACGGGTTAGATACAATATGCATTATGTAAATTACCTATAGAATAGTGCCCTTCTACCCAGCAGGTCTAGGGCAAGCAAGGACGGATGGTCAAAATTATGGATTATGCTGAATTACCATATGTGAAATTAGGTCGGCTCTGGCTCCATCAAATTGATGAGTCTCAGGCCGTGAAACATCTTCTGGAACAAGTTGAGGCTGGCCGTGGAGGCTGGGTTGTCACACCGAACTTGGACTATATCCGGCGTGCTCAGAAGGATGATGAATTCCTTGAACTGTGTCAAAGTGCTAACCTCAGTTTAGCTGATGGAATGCCCCTAGTCTGGGCCAGTAAGCTCCTCAAAAATCCTTTGCCTGAGCGTGTGGCAGGTTCCAACCTGATTACTAGCTTAAGCTGTGCAGCAGCTCGCCACGGACATACAATCTATCTGATTGGTGGTGATTCGGGCACTGCCGCCGCCGCCGCAGAAGTTCTCAAGCAGCGTTGTCCTGGCCTTGAAGTTGTGGGAATCGACCCCATGCCCCCAGGGTTTGAAAAGACCCCCAACGCGATGGAGCAATTGATTAAAGATCTCCAAGAGAAGCAACCAGCAATTGTATTTGTCGCCCTCGGCTCACCGAAAGAAGAAATGATGTGCCGAAACCTTTCCAGACATCTGCCTAATATGTGGTTCCTGGCGGTGGGCATTAGCTATAGCTACCTCTGTGGCAGGATTAAGCGTGCACCAATTTGGATGCAAAACTGCGGCCTGGAATGGTTTTATCGCCTTTTGACAGAGCCACGACGTCTAGTTCGTCGCTATCTGGTAGAAGGAATCCCTTTTGCAATTATTTTCCTGCTGAAAAGTGCTTGGGCTGGATGCAAAATGAACAGAAAGAGATAAACCAGATTGCAACTTGTCGTTTTCAGAATGTTGTAAGGTGAATCCTCCTGTATTTATCCTAGACCTGTGGGGTAGAAGGGGTCTACCCCGAAAAAACTCCAGGTCTCAACTTCAACTAAGATTGAATCAATTCAGTCATCTGTATACAGCTTCCATCTGTGAAACGATTTGATTCAATCCGTCGATTAAGGGAATGGTCTTCCAGCCGAGTTGCATCTGAGCATGATTGGCAGAGATATAAGCCATGCTCGGCCCCTCTTTTTTGTCCTCCATAAAACTAATATTAAAGCCGTACTTATGGCGAAGCATCTCTGCTAAATCAGCAGTAGAAGTCTGTTCAGGTGACACGAGGTTATAGATATCACTTGATGACTGCTCAAGCGCCATCATACACCCTTCAACAACATCATTAATGAAGGTATATTGGTTACGACGATATCCTTTACCCCAGATGGCAATTTCTTTTTTCTGAAACCCCATTTCTAGGAAATCTTTTACAGCATTCGAACTATTTCCATAGCCATAAGTTGAGCCAAAGCGTAAAATTGAGTACTCGAAGTTGTATTTTTGAGCATAGATCTGGAGCAAACGTTCAGACATAACTTTAATCGCACCAAACAGCCCCATTTTCGAGATACACAATTCTCGGTCTTCATCTACATTCTCATCAGCATCAATCCCATCATAGACATAAAAGGAGCTGGCGAGGAGAAATTTTTGAATCTTGTTCTCCTTCGCTGCTTCAAGCATATTGGTTGTGCCTTGGATTTGCAATTGAGTCGCTAGGTTTGGGTGTTTGCGACAGAAGCCAACAAGGGGGCCAGCAAGATGGTAGACCACGTCGATTCCTTGCAAACCTTGCATAACACGCTGAATATCGAGGACGTCAACAATCTCACTTTTGATCTGCTCAGATGGATGTGGACGCAAATCCCAAGTAATGACGTCATGTCCTTGGGTACTTAGCTGCTCGGCTAACTGTGCACCGATGAAACCTGCCCCTCCAGTGATGATGATTTTCATGATAAAATGCTCCGAATCGATTCACAGATGTAACGGGTCTCTGAGTCACTCAGGGTAGGATAAACTGGGAGACAAATATGACGGGCACATAAGTCTTCGGCTATTGGCATTGGATCAGTTACCCATGGTTGAAAACAGGGCTGTTTGTTAAGAGGAATATCATAGACATATCCACCCAGGGTAATACCATATTCTTGCTTAAGTTTTTGCTTGAGAGCCTGCCGATCATAATCGGAGAGAATCAATGTGTACTTATAGAAATTTTCACGCACATTGTCCGTAACTGGGATGCGCTCAAGGGTAGAAATCCCCTGAAGATTTTCATCATAGAGACGTGCTACACGATGACGTTCAGCAATATTGGCCTCTAGTGTTCGTAATTGTGATAAACCAAGAATGGCTTTGAATTCGTCCATTCGCCAGTTGCCACCGAGCATATTGTGGAAATTTCCGCCCTCTTTAGCTTGGTCACGAATAATTGTTGTTTTGCGGTGAATTTCTTCATTGTCAGTGAGCAGCATTCCCCCCTCTCCAGTTGTCATGACCTTAGTTGAGAAGAAAGAAAAACCCGCAGCAAGGCCAAAAGTGCCCGCAAATTGACCATCAAGCTGAGAGCCGTGAGCATGGGCGGCATCTTCAATCAGTGGTATACCTGTCTTTTGGCTAAGCTTGACTAGCTCGTGGGTTTTAGGTGAAACAACACCACCGATATGGACGGTTATAAAGGCTGCTGTGTTGGACGTGATTTTTGCCTCGACTTGTTTGGGATCAATGGTCAAATCAGGTAGGATGTCAGCGAACACAGGGATGCCACCAGCATTAATAACTGCAAAAGCCGTCGCGGCGAACGTATTGGCTGGAACGATAATCTCTTTGCCAGAGATCTCCATAGCACGCAGGATTAACTCTAAGGATGCAGTCCCGCTATTGCAGGTAACTCCATATTTGGCTCCACAATATTGAGCAAAGTTTGTCTCTAACTCTTTGCAGTAAGACCCCAGGCTTAAAAAGCCTCCTGTAGACAAAAGCTCATGGAAGGAATTGGTGATCCACTCAATTTCCTCGGGTGGAAAATAATATTTAAAGGCTGGGATACGGTGATTCTTATTTGGCAAGTTTCTTCTCCTAATTACTTTAGAGGATCTTCCAAGATTGTGATACTACTAACCCTTATTACTATCCTTATTTCAAGATCGATATTGACCACCGTTGCTCACAACAAACGCTAATCAAAAACTCTATTGACTTGACTCGAAGATAGAAAGATTGGGGATGTGAGAAAAAGCATTTAAACGAAACAGCTAAATGCTATGTATTCAAGAAGCTTACCGAAAAAATAACGGATTGAACCTCATCTAACTGAGAAATTGTTACGTAAATACATAAACTTCAGAATATTGAATCAAGTCCCTCAGTACAGCCCAAAAGTTGTAAATTGTGGGTCGAGTGAACGCCGAAAACCCAGCATTAGCAATGCTTACAGGGATTGTGTTGGGTTACTCTGCAAAAAGTGAGCTGTGCTTAAGGTGCATGATGTGAGCTTTGCCAACATTCAACTCAACCTACTGATCTATAAGGGTTTCAGACGATTTCTGTTTTTTTATCCTGTGCATAGGTTAAGCCCATTCCTGGGTTGCACAACCAAGCAACTCCACTCTAGATATTTATGTACCGTATTGTGCTGTAGCCAATTAATCTGACAAGATTACTCGCTCGCATTATCTAGCTGTGTCCTCGCCTCCTGAACCGCTTCATCCAACGTCATCACCCTCACCCCCGTGGCCGCCAAATACTCCATCTGTGCAGTGAAATCCGTGAGGTGGGTTGTGTAGGCACTCGGGTTAGTCGGACTGACACGGTGGTAAACCAAAATCAGCCAGGTCTTGTCTGCGATCGCTTGATCAACCCACTCTTTAAATTGCGCCAGGGATGTGTCTGCATACATGTTTTGGGTTTTGAGCGCATACAGGTCAAGGTTTTCTGGTGAATTAAACCCGTTATCGATCGTGCGATGCACTGCATAAAGCTTCTGAATAGCATCCTTGACTGCTGGATCGTAAGCTCCATAGGGGGTGACGAAGTTTGGAATTGGCGCACCGACAATATCTTCTAGGGTCGCCTGGGATGCCTCTAGCTCCTTCATCAATGCATCACCATTGAGCTTGGTCAAGGCGGCATGGGTCACACTATGGGAGCAAATTTCATGGCCGGCCTGCTGTAATGTTTTGATGCTCTGGATTTTTGCCGAATTGTTTTGCAGATTGCCCGTTGTGTAGCAATGAGTTGCTTTAAAACCATGCTGCTCCATAATTGACAGCGCCGTTTCGATATTCTCTTCGTAGCCATCATCAAAGGTGAGCGTGACAATTGGCCGGTCAAAGCCTTGATAAGTAAAGGGCTCCAGGCGGTAGTCATCGGTTTGGATGTAGCCATTTGTGGGGGCAGCAAGAAATGCGGACGCAAAGAGGGTGCCTTTGGGCACAAAAAACTCATGGGCGTAGCGCTGCCATCCCTTGCCTTGGGGATCGGGTTTGGGCAAGCGCAAGAAGGAGATCTTGCCCGCGCCATCAATTAGCTGCACCCCCGCATCCGGCACAATATCTGTCTTGTATGCCACTGAAAATAGATAAGCTTGCCCGCCTGCGATCGCTTGGGGTGTATACATCCATTCGGCCGACCCAGCTTCGTGCTGCGTAACCGTCACTTTAATGCTGCTGCGGTCATCCACGCCATCATTATTGATGTAGGTATAGAGGGGCTGATGCTTACCCTGGCCAGACTTGAGCCAGCCGGAGGGAGTATCCACATCAGCCAAGCCACTGGTGAAGGTGGGGTTGGGGATTTGTGGCTCAATGGTGGCGATCGCGGGGTTGCTGGGGGTTAACGCTAGCTCATCGAGGTACAGCCAGCCATCTTGATCGAGCAGTTGGAAGATGGTGAGCGATCGCACTCCAGCGGGCACTGTCAACGAGACTTCAGCTTTAGCCCAGCGTTCGGAGGCAGGCTGAACACCCAGCTCTGCATAGTCACAATCCACCCCTTCGGTCAAACAAGTGCCCCGGTTGTACCGCACAGCGATTTTACTGGCGGCATTTGAGCGATACATCGCCGTGAATCGATAGGTTTCACCGGGTACAACCGCCACATCATAGGGCATCCATTTGGCATCCCCTGTTTGTCGGTTGGTCATTTCCACATAAACAGCGTTTCCCTCTTGATACCCCTCTACGGGGTAACGGAAGACGGCGTCCCGCTCACCTTCGCCTTTGGGACGCCAGAACCGGGGGAGGGTGTCGGAAAGTGCGTCTTCTAGGGAGGCGTTGAGCAGGAGGTTTTGGGTTGAGAATTCTTGATGTCCAGTTTGCCCGTTGTAGAGGTTGCAGCTGATGGCGAAGATGCAGGTGATGGCGGTTAGGAGAAGGTAGAGATATGGACGATGTTTCATACAGCAGTTCCTAACCGATTTCAACGATAGCAATATCAACAGATTCAAAACCCCGAATCTTAATCTCTAAGCATACTAACCTATCAATTTTGATGTAGGCGAGGCTGGTGGTGAGCTGGGCGATCGCTGAGTTGGGCGATCGCTTTGAGGCGACGCAGGGGGCAATTTTGATGGTTCGGCAGGCTATTGCGGGTTCAGCGTTGAAGTTTTGAACCTGCTGATCAGTTGTCTGGTGTCATAATCAGCGTTCAGCGTTTTTAAATCCGAACGTTTGGAACAGTGAGAATTGTAAGTAAGGTTAGGTGGCGGGCAGTTCTGGAGTTCTGGGCTATGGTAGAGGGAGTCAAGTCGTAAAATTCCCAAGACCCAATCTACCTCTCAATGTCTGAAGCTAAGGATGAGAAAGCGGCGGTTCCCCCAGCGGTGCAACAGGTATTCAATGGGCCTGTTTATGGTGTGGCAGGACAAGCCGAGACCCAAACGGTTAACGTTGGTACGGAGCATCTGGCAGAGCCAGCCTGCATTCCAACTAACTTACCGTTGAATCAGGCGCGTGTGTTTGTGGGGCGCGGTGCTGACCTTGAGAACCTGCATCAGCAATTGCAGGCAACCGAGCGTGTGGCGATTTCCGCTGTTTCAGGGATGGGTGGTGTGGGTAAAACTGAGCTGGCGCTGCAATATGCCCACAAATATCTGGATAACTATGGTGGTGGGGTCGTTTGGTTGCGTGGTGAACAGGCAGGTGTTGAGTTATTGAGCTTTGCGCGATCGCAGTTCTTCCCCAACATTGATTTCACTCAATTTGGCGATCTTAAAGAACAGCTGGCCTATTGTTTTCGGCGTTGGTATCCAGACCAAGCGCCACCGAAGCCTGTGCTGCTGATTTTTGATGATGTCAACAATTATCGGGAGCAGGTTGTTCAGTGGTTGTCGAGTGAGCCACGTTTCCGCGTGTTGTTAACGACGCGGGAACGAATACAAGGGATTGAGCGGCTGGATTTAGATGTGCTTGAGCCAGAGGATGCGTTGGCGTTGTTGGGGGCGATCGTTGGAGAAGCACGAGTTACCGCTGAACCGGAAGCGGCTACCGCGTTATGTCAGTGGTTGGGCTTTTTGCCGTTGGGGATTGAGTTGGCGGGGTATTACGTCTGTGAGGAGGAATGCACTCTATCGGAGTTGTTGGCGGAGTTGCAGCAGCGGGAGGCCAAGCGCACGGCGTTAGAGCATCCGGCGATGGTGCAGCCAGAACCGACGATGACGGCACAGCGGGGGGTTGAGGCGACGTTTGAGTTGAGTTGGGAGCGGTTGGATATTGATGCGCGGTTTTTGGGGGCGTATTTGAGTTTGTTTGCGGCGGCTCCGATTCGGTGGGAGTTGGTGGTTGCGCCGGGTGAGGTGAGTGATGGGGCACAGGATGCGTTGAAGGTAGCTCGTCGGAAGTTGGTGCGGTTTAGTTTACTCAAAAGGAATGGTGAGCTGATTCAATATCATCCGTTGATCAAGCAGTTCTTTTTGACGCAGTTGGAGTCAGATGAGTTTGTCATTCCGCCGAGTCATCAGTTGACAGGAGCAACAACGGAGATTCTGCGATTGTTTGGTGCGCCAGAGTAAAGATTAGTTTCTAAGGTTTAGGTTATGGATACTCAAGGACAGATTCAAGGTTCGGAAGCGAAAGCGGTTCAGGTTATACCAAGTCGTCCGGCAGATTTTTTGAAGCGAGCTTTTGTGAATCGGATGATACCGATTGCCAAGAGTATTCCTGCAACCCCCACTATTGATATTATCCAGTCAGTACAATTTGATATTCCACATCTAGAGACAGCCACCTCATACGTTTATTTCCTCAAAAATCTTGATTTGAATTGGCCGTTTGGCGCTCTCAGTCGTTTTTATGAAGCTCGGGGACTTTATGGAAATGCAGAAAAATGGCAAGTAATAGGTTTAAAAGTAGTCCAAAAACGCTTCGGTGAATATCATCTTGAAGTGGCAGTAAGGTTAGATAACCTGGCACTAATTTACCAAGCTCAAGGTAAATATGAACAGGCTGAACCTCTACATCTTCAAGCTCTGAAGATTTACCAGAGAGTTCTTGGGGCAGACCATGAATTAGTAACGACACCTTTGAATAATCTAGCTATACTTTATCAAAGTCAAGATAAATACGAACAAGCTGAACCTCTTTTGCTTAGAGCTCTTAGAATTCTCGATAAAAACTGTAATGAAGAAAATCTTGATGTAGCAGCAACCTTGAATAACCTATCAGGTCTATATCGAGAACAAGGGAGATATGAGCAGGCCGAGCCTCTCGCTCTTCAAGTTTTAAAAATAAGGAGAAAATTGCTTGGTGGCGAGCATCCTTATATAGCAAACAGCCTACATAACTTAGCAGGATTGTATCAAATGCAAGGGAAATATGAAGAGGCTGAACCTCTCATTTTCCACGCTCTAGAAATCTACCGAAAAACTCTTGGAGAAGACCATCTCAATGTAGCTTATGCATTAAGCAATCTAACCCTCCTCTACAATACCCAAGAAAAATACAAGCAAGCTGAGTCTCTTATTCTGAAAACCTTAGAAATAAGAAGGAAATTACTTGGCGAATCTCATCCTAATGTGACAGATAGCTTAAGTGATTTAGCATCGATTTACTCAGTGCAGGGGAAGTATGTAAAAGCTAAATCTCTCTTTCTAAAAGTTCTAGAAAATTATGAGAATTTTTTTGGAAAAGCTTATTCCCATACAGCTACAGTATTAAATAACTTGGGTGAGTTACATCGGATGCAAGGAAAACACAAACAAGCTAAAGACTATTACCTTAAGTCTCTGGAAATAAAAAAGCAAATTTTCGGTGAAGAGCATCCCGAAGTAGCGTCAACTTTAAGCAATTTAGCAGGACTTTCTCATGAAAAAGGAGAATACAAAAAAGCTGAATCTCTCTATCTTCAGACTTTAATGATGAGAAAAAAATTCCTCAGGGAAGAGCATCCTGATATTGCATGGACTTTAAACATCCTTGCAGTAACTTACTATAAACAAGAGAAGTATTTAGAAGCCGAACCACTCTATCTTCAGGCTCTCGAAATTTGGAGGCAATACTTCAGCCAAAACCATTCAAATGTAGCATTGGTTTTGCATAACTTAGCTAGGCTTTCCGAAGCACAAAAGAAATTTGAAAAAGCAGAAATTCTCTATCTTCAATCACTTGATATCCAATATAAACAGTTCAATGAAGAGCATCCAGATACCAGACTCTTCAAGGGGAACTTCTATAAGATGCTCCAGCAAGTCTATCAATCAGACCTTGCCTACACTCTCAGCGCTCATCCCCTCACCCAAAGCCTCCTCCAACAAATCCGCGATAATGAGGCAGAACCCTAGCGACTACAGTAGACCCAAAAACTGATCTAAATCAATTTTTGCCTGTTTCAAAATCTTCGCCAATGTCGATCGCTTCACGGGTTTGTGAGCTGGAACCGTAATCTTTAATGTTTCCTAGGGCAACGTTTTCTCTAGCCGGATATGGCTTCCCTTCTGACGCACCACCCGCCAACCATCCCGCTCCAACGCCGTAATGATTTTTTTGTAAGACAAGCGGGAAACCTTGCTCATACCACCAACTCTCGAACGATCACCCCATCCTGTGTAGTGACATCATTCTCCATCGGTTCTAGGTAAAGCTCGATCGCCTCCTGGATATTGCTCAACGCCTCATCTAAATCGTCCCCCTCACTAATGCACCCCGGCAGCGACGGCACAGAAACCGTATAGCCGCCTTCATCACTGGGTTCTAGGACAACTTGTAGCTTCATGAGTCAATTTAAGAAACACCATCATTCTTTAATCCTAAAATAAAACTCAACAGCAAAATGAATCAACTTGACCCTATACCACCCTCTTCAGTGACATCACACAAAAAATCTACACCGTCCAAACCTACATTAAAACGCTCCACCTATCCGTGATGTTCCCCATGTGGTTAGGGTTTGAGCGTAACGTGATTAATCCTCCTCCGCCTTCGCCAGCCCCGCCGCGATCGCCTCCAACCATTCAATCAAATTACTCAATTGCTGCTCCGGCTTCAGCACTCCTAACCCTCGCACTGTCACCTTATTTACGGAATAAACAAACCGCGAGACAAGATGCTTGGGCAAATGCTCTTGCAACAACTTCCAGGCCGGTTCCTCCATCGGCGTTTCCAGGACAATATGCTGCTTGCCATCCGGTTTGATCCGCGAGAAACCGAGCGGTTTAGCCACCTGCTTGAGCTTGATCATCTCAATTAACTGCACCACTGGCTTCGGTAACTCCCCATAGCGATCGCTCCAATCGGCGCTAATTTCCACCAACTCCCGATTCGACAGAGCTGCTGACACCCGCCGATACGCCGACATCTTTTGCTCCAGATCCGGAATGTAATTCGCCGGAATCATCGCCGTCACCTTAAGGTCGATTTGGGTCTCATCCACCTGCGGGATTTCCTGACCACGAATTTCCTGGATTGCCTCCTGGAGCATCGACATATAAAGGTCAAAGCCGATCGCCATCATCTGCCCCGACTGCTCCACCCCAAGCAAGTTACCCACCCCACGGATTTCCATATCCCGCGTCGCCAGTTGATAGCCCGACCCCAGTTGCGTAAACTCCTGAATCGCCCGCAGCCGCTTCCGGGCCTTATCTGAAAGATTGCGGTGCGCCGGATACACCAACCAAGCATGGGCCTGAATTCCCGCCCGACCGACCCGACCCCGGAGCTGATAAAGCTGCGAGAGACCAAAGCGCTGGGCATCTTCGATCACGATCGTATTGACGCGGGGAATATCCAACCCCGACTCGACGATCGTAGTGCAAACCAAGATATCCGCCTCACCATTGTTGAAGCCCAGCATCGTGACCTCTAGCTCCCCCTCATCCATCTGGCCGTGAGCGATCGCCACCCTCGCCCCCGGAATCATTTCCCGCAGTTGACCCGCCACTTCTTCAATGCCCTCCACCCGTGGCACCACATAGAAAATCTGGCCGCCGCGATCCAGCTCGTTGCGGATCGCGGTACGAATCACATCGGGGTTGTAGGGGGAAAGGTGCGTCTCGATCGGACGGCGGGACGGTGGCGGCGTTGTAATCAAGCTCATCTCCCGGATGCCTGAGAGGGACATATAGAGCGTTCGGGGGATCGGT
>JAAHHN010000167.1 GCA_010672165.1 Spirulina sp. SIO3F2
TGGTCGTCTTCCCCGTGCCGCCCATCCCCCGCAGCAGCAAGACATTATGCCGGAGCAACGCCTTCTCAATCTTCAAAATCTCCAAGTCGCGTCCTACAAACTCATAGGTCGGTAACTCAAAGCGATATTGCTGCCGCCGCTGCACCAGATAGTCCGCCTTCTCGCGCGGTTCCATCTCCCGCAACTGCAAGTCAACCGCCTGATTGGCATAGACCACAGGCAACAGCCAATCTTCTAACGGTTCGAGCTGGTTAAAGTAGACCCGCCGTTCTTTATTGTTATAGAGTTCTCGCCGTCCTAATCGGATCGCCTCCGGAATCCCTTGCTGGGCAAAGAGCTGACCGTACAGGGTTTTCATCATCAAGGCTGCGGCAGTCACGGTAATGGAATAGCCCATCGCCACAACCATCTGCACCCCCGCCACCATCAACTGACTGCCCAAACTCGTCTCACGGGTGTCCATCCCCCTGCCTGCGGCATCCCCCTTCGTAAGGGGGAGTTCATCTTTTCTCCCTTTACCAAGGGGGCGTTCACCTGTCCCCCCCCTTGCCTCTAGCGTCAGCGGCGCGAAGCGCGGGGGCTAGGGGGGATTCTTCCGACTCTGCGCTAGACTCCGAAATCCCCCTGCCTGCGGCATCCCCCTTTGTAAGGGGGAGTTCATCTTTTCCCCCCTTTCCAAGAGGGCGTTCACCTGTCCCCTCCTTTCCAAGGGGGGCTAGGGGGGATTCCTCCCCATCTTCGCCACCCAACTCTGAACCCTGAACTTTGAACCCTGAACCCCGCACCTGCTTCCCCGACTGACAAGCATTCAAAATACAAATAGGAATGCCTTTTGCTTCGAGCAGTTGCGCCAGATCTGTTGCTGAAACTAAATTCGTTTGCCCCTGCTGATCGCTCTCAAAACAAAGAAACGCCTGCCAGCCCTCGTAAGGCTCAAGCTCAGTCTGTCCATAACCAGGTCTGAAAATGTAGCGATTGTTCTCAACACCGTTTTGAAACTGTTCGTATGTCAATAACCCGCCGTGTAGATCAAAATGCACGATATGATAGTAGCCTTCCTTGCCCTTGGCAGAAAGCTGCCGCACCAACGCCTCAAACGTCCCCGGCCGCAATAGCTCCACATTCACCCGCAATTTCGCCTGCTGGATCGCGTCAATCAATGGCCGCGAAATTGTCCGATAGCCCACATCGTTCTCTTCACCCGGCCGCGCTGTCACAACCAAAAGGTTAATCATCGGTGAGGGTTTGAGGTTCACCGTCTGCACCTTCGCATTAACCCGCTTGCGCGTCATCACCCCACTCACCGCCAACGGTTCAGCCAGGTCTGGGTCTTTGAGGGCTTCCCAATGGAAGGCTTGAAACTCTGGTGAATCGCTAATGATTTCAACCGCTAGGCTGCTCATGCCCGCCTGGCAGGCTCGTTCATAGGCACTGTAAGCCTTGCGCTGCTCAAACACCTGCTCAAACAAGGCCTCACCATAGGCTGTAATGCTCGCCGCTGCCCGCTGGGCCGTCACCTGCCCATCAAACGGAAACTGAATCCACTCCTCAAAATAAAACTCTAGCTCCCGCTCTTGTTTCGCATCAAAGGGATCGCGGACTGTAATATCGTATGGTGTTTGGTGGTCGATAGCCAATGTGGCAGCAAAGCCATTCTCAAGGGCATGACGTTCACGAATCGTCAGAATCGACATAGCAAAAAGACCAGGGTGAAGACAATTGGTTCTACTCTAACCGATGAATAATGCAGCGATGCGGATGCGTGATCAGTCCTTCCCCCCGATAAAATATAAGTTTGCCCCCTTCCTCAAACTTATGGCGATCGACTACCTCAAACGTATCCTCACCGCCCGCGTCTACGATGTTGCTCAAGAAAGTCCCTTGGAGCGAGCGGTCAACCTCTCGGCTCGTTTAAATAACGAAGTTTGGCTTAAACGAGAAGATCTCCAGTCGGTCTTCTCCTTTAAGTTGCGAGGCGCTTATAACAAGATGGCGCAGTTGAGTCCGGAGCGTCTGGCGAAGGGGGTCGTGGCGGCTTCGGCGGGCAACCATGCTCAGGGTGTGGCCTTGGGGGCCAAGCAACTGGGCACGCAAGCGATTATTGTGATGCCGATCACCACTCCTGAGGTGAAGGTCGCCGCCGTTAAAGCCCTCGGCGGAGAGGTGGTGTTGCAGGGTGAAGCCTTTGATGACGCCTATGCCCATGCCCGTCAGCTTGCCGACGAAAAGCAGATGACGTTTATTCATCCCTTTGATGATCCAGAGGTGATCGCAGGTCAAGGCACGATCGGCATGGAAATTCTGCGGCAACATCCGGAGCCGATTCATGCGATTTTTGTGGCGATCGGTGGCGGTGGTTTGATTTCGGGAGTGGCGGCCTATGTGAAGCAGCTCCGGCCGGAGATCAAGATTATTGGGGTGGAACCGACCAACTCTAACGCCATGCAACAGTCCTTAGAAAAAGGGGAGCGGGTCAAGCTGGATTCGGTGGGTTTGTTTGCCGATGGGGTGGCAGTACGGCTGGTAGGGACGGAGACGTTTTTGCTTTGCCAGGATTATGTGGATGAGGTGCTGTTGGTGGAGACCGACGATATTTGTGCTGCCATTAAAGATGTGTTTGAGGATACGCGATCGATTTTGGAGCCAGCGGGGGCGTTGGCGATCGCGGGGGCCAAAGCCTATGTGGAGCGGGAAGGCATCACGGATGAAACCCTGATTGCGATCGCCTGCGGGGCCAATATGAACTTCGATCGCCTCCGGTTTGTCTCGGAGCGGGCGGAAATTGGTGAGCGCCGGGAAGCAATTTTTGCGGTGACGATTCCGGAGCGACCGGGCAGTCTCAAAAGTTTTTGCGATTGCCTCGGGACGCGCAATATCACGGAGTTTAACTACCGGATCGCGGATGCGTCGGCAGCGTGTATTTTCGTGGGGGTGCAAATCCAAGGGCGGGAAGATGCCAAGCAGATCGTCCAGACCTTTGAAGCCAATGGTCTTAAGACGCTGGATCTGACGGATGATGAACTGACGAAGATGCACTTACGGCACATGGTGGGGGGGCGATCGCCCCTTGCAAAACACGAGCTACTCTATCGGTTTGAGTTCCCAGAGCGGCCAGGGGCGTTAATGAAGTTTGTGGCGGCGATGAGTCCGAATTGGAATATTAGTCTGTTTCACTATCGCAATCATGGGGCGGATTATGGCCAGATTGTGGTGGGAATGCAGGTGCCGCCAGATGAGGTGGATGCGTGGCATAGTTTTTTGGCGGAGTTGGGGTATCGGTATTGGGATGAGAGCCAGAATCCGGCGTATCAGTTGTTTTTGGGGTAGGGTTTTGGATGAAACTCAGCAAAACAAAAACGTATGAGCGCTGGTTTCGAGGGTTGCGCGATCGTCAGGCTAAGGCTCGCATCAATGTTCGAGTCAACCGCCTACTGCTGGGAAACCCAGGAGATGTGAAACCTGTGGGTGAAGGTGTTTCTGAATTACGCATCCCCTATGGCCCTGGTTATCGGGTGTACTTTGTCCAGCGGGGCCAAGAAATCGTTATCCTGTTGGCAGGTGGAGACAAGCGAACCCAAGCGCAAGATATCAAAACGGCTCAGAAACTGGCTCGTGAGTTAGAGGAATAAGCAGCATGACTCAAACAGAAGTTACACCGTGGGATGCGGCAGATTATCTGGAAACCAAAGCGGATAGGGTGGCGTATCTTGAAGCTGCACTTGAAGATGGCTGGCCGCCTGTGGTTGCTTTGGCGTTGCAGGATATTGCTCGTGCTCAGGGAATCACAAATTTTAATCAGGCTTCGGTGTTGGCCGCAGATGAAACCTTAGATTTTGATGCAGTGTTGCGCATTGCTGGTGAGCTGGGTTTACAGTTGGCAGCGATGCAAAAATGACCTGGGCTATGAAGGACCACACCATCACCCTCTCCCCCCAAACTTATCAACGCCTCCTAGCGATCGCCCAAACCCAAGGTGTTACCCCTGAGCGTTGGATTGATGCTCAACTCCCACCCAAAGCTCCTGAACCTCAACCTTTGATGGAGCTACTTGCAGGCTGTGTTGGTGCAATTAATAGCAAGGAGCAACCTGTTCACCGACCGAAGCGATCGGCTTTTGGAGACGCGATCGCGGCGAAGTTAGCGAAACAGGGGATTCGTCGGCCGTGATGATAAGGTTCAGAGCACGAGCGCTTACAACAGCAAAGAAGGTTTTAACGTAGTTAGTTTGGCTTGAGGGGCGATCGTGGCAAATCCAGAACATGTGGCGATTTTGGAGCAGGGGGTTGAGGCTTGGAATGAATGGCGATCCAAAAGTCGCTTGATCAAGCCCAACCTCAGTAAATTTGACCTCATTGGAGCTGACCTCAGTAGAGCCAATCTCAGAGAAACTGATCTGAATGGAGCTGATCTTATTGGCGCGAACCTTGTCGAAGCCAATCTTAGCGAAACGAACCTCGTTGGAGCTGGCCTGAGTGGAGCCAATCTTAGTAGAGCGAACCTTGTCGGAGCCAATCTTAATGGGGCCAATCTCATTGGAGCCAAACTCAGAGAAGCTGATCTCAGTGGAGCCAAACTTAGAAAAGCTAATCTCATTAGGGCCAACCTCAGTGGAGCGGAACTGAGAAAAGCTGATTTTAGTCGAGCGGAACTTACAAAAGCTAACCTCGTTAGAGCCAATCTTAATGAGGCAAACCTCATTAGAGCCGACCTTAATGAAGCAGAGCTGGGTGGAGTCAACTTTAAAGAAGCTGACCTCAGTGGAGCTAATCTTAGTCGAGTCGATCTGGGCAGAGTCGATCTCGGTGGAGCTAATCTCAGTAGAGTTGATCTTAGAGAGACTCGTCTTATTGGCGCTAATCTTGACGGAGTCAATCTCAGCGGCTCTGACCTAAGTGGAATTGATTTGAGAAAAATTAACTTCATTGGCGCTAATCTCAGTGGAGCTAAGCTTATTCAAACTCAGGTACTGAACTCAGATTTTCAGGGTGCTAATTTCACAGATGCTTGCATTCTTGACTGGCATATCAATAGTGATACCAACCTGGCTAATGTTTGCTGCAATGCAATCTATCTGGGCTGGGATGACGACAAAAACGAACCCAGCGATCGCCGCCCCCGTGACCCCAACAAAACCTTTGCCCCTGGTGACTTTACCCGCCTTATGGAGCAATCCCAAGAAACCGTTGATCTAATCTTTAGCCAAGGCATCGACTGGAGTGCCTTTCTAACGTCCTTCCAAAACCTCCAAGTCTCCGGTGAACACAGTGAACTCTCCATCCAAGGCATTAATAAAAAATCCGACGGCTCCTTTGTGATCAGTGTTGACACGCCCCTCGGTACGAACAAAGCCGCTGTCGAGCGGGACTTTCAGACTCAATATGACGCCGAACTCAAACGCCTTGAAGCCGTCTATCAAGAAAAACTCAACGCCAAAGACCAAGAAATCCAGATCTACCGTGAACAGAATACCAACATGACCGATATCGTTAAGATGTTGGCCAGTAGACCCATCAACGTCGCCAACGTGGTAGACCATCAAGGCAACAAATCCATTAATCAAGAATTTCCAGGTACGGTTTATGGGGTTGCAGGCAGCGTCGAAGGCAACCAGGTCATCAACCGGAACAGCGACACCATTAATATGAACGCCACCAGCCATGACCAAAGTAAACAGGTCAATATTGGTAAGGTCGCAGGCGGCACTGTTAATATCTCGAACCCAGAGGCGACCGATCCAGAAATTGTTGCCACTGTCGCTTATATCCAAGCTCTGATCGCCGATCGCACCGCCCAAAGAAACCTCACCAGCACCGCCGAGCAACTGGCGATCGTGACAGAAGTGATTCAGGAAATCGAGACCAAACCGAATTGGAAAGCCAAAGCGATCCAAGCCGCTAAGAGTGGGGCATTAGAATCGTTGAAATCTAATCCGGTTGGCGCGTTTGTTGTGAGCGCAATTGAGAGCTGGATCGCGTAGGGTTAATTTAGATTATTTATATCTCAAGCTGGAGCCCCAGCCAAAAACGTCAAAATAGCCTGATTCACTGTCTGGGGATGGGCCAATGGTAGATCATGACCCGAATTGGCAATCACTTGAGTTTGAATCTGTGGTGCAACGGTTTGGAGCCGACGAATGACGCGATCGACAGAAAAGACAATTTCATGTTCGCCTGTTAAAAATAGGGTAGGCATTGTCAGTTGGATAAGTTGCTCATCGCTCAGAATTTTTGCAAACACAATCGGCGGTGCTTGGTGGTTTTGCAAACCCAGATAGATAAAATTGAACCAAGCATTAAAAGCAGCTTCACCTTGATTAGAGGAATTCAAAAAGTCGGTAAACATCCAGCGGGTCAAATACCGAAATAAGGCTTTAATTCGGAATTGAAACAAGCTCAAAAAGAGCGCCAAAATAATAAATTTGAGGGAAAAGCGGGAAAACCCTGCTGGAGCAAGTAAGACAAGCTTCAGAACTTTTTGGGGAAATTGGAGCGCATAATGAGACACGATCCAACCTCCATAGGACAAACCTACTAAATTGACGCCATCTGTTAGCTCTAAACCTACGCACACTTCATCGAGCCAGGCCACAAAATCAGCCTCATTTTTCATCACTTGAGTATAAACACTCCGTCCTGGATCAGAAATAATATCTAGAGCATAAGTGCGATAGTCTTGGGACAGTTCAGCAATATTAGGAAGCCAATTCAAGGCATTCTCACTGTGACCATGCAGCAAAACCATGGGTTGACCAGTTTCGGGGCCACTGATCCGGACAAACGTTGAGCCATAAGATGTTTCAATGGTTTGCGTCGTTGAAGGAATTGGCCATTGCCGAGCCCGAGCATCATAAGCACTCAGGAACTCTGCTTTAGCTTGAGGGGAACGAAAAGGGTGATGATGGGGATATGACATCGGATTTAGGACAATGCTTCTCTTATTTTCCATCGTGGGTTGACCTCCCTCCCCTCGCGTTGATTGATTCTCCTTACCCGACAACGGGAGAAAGTTCGGGTTCTGGGGACTCCAAAACTTAGTCCTGACCGACACTCACCTGAAGTTGCACCGCTCAGCATCTCGTTTCCCGAACCCCATGATGATCCAATATCAGGTCGGTGGCAGTCTTGCCAGTCAAGCCAGTAGCTATATTAACCGCCAAGCCGATGCCGACCTCTACGATCGCCTCAAAAACGGCGAACTCTGCTACGTTTTCAACGCGCGGCAAATGGGCAAATCTTCTCTGCTGGTGCGTACTATGGCCCGCCTCCAGGAGGATGGCTACCGCTGTAGCGTAGTGGATATCACCAATATTGGTAGCGAAAATATTACGCCGCTGCAATGGTATAAGGGCATGATGTATGACCTCTGCTGTGGTTTTGACTTCTTTCAAGATATTAGCCTTCGAAGTTGGCAGAAAGGTCAGGGTGAGTTCTCCCTGTTGCAACAACTCAGCCATTTTCTAGAGACGGTGCTCCTGCCCCAGTTCCCCAATGAGCATCTTGTCGTCTTTATTGATGAGATTGATAGCATCCTCAGTCTGCCCTTTGCTGTTGATGATTTCTTTGCCCTCATCCGCTATTGCTACAATCGCCGCACCGTTAACCCGATTTATAACCGCCTCACCTTTGCCCTGTTTGGCGTGGCGACACCTTCCGACCTGATTCAAGATGTTCGTCGCACCCCGTTTAATATTGGTTGTCCGATTAATCTGTCAGGATTTTCTGTGGCAGAAGCTCAACCATTGAGCCAAGGATTTGAGTTGAAAGAAGGTAATCCCAAATCTGTCCTGAGCGTGATTCTCGACTGGACAAATGGGCAACCCTTTTTAACCCAAAAGCTCTGTCAGATGGTGGTAAATGTCACGGTTGATCAAACTGTAAGCATTTCACCGGATACAGAAGCATTTTGGGTTGAGAATTTAGTCAGCGATCGCCTCCTCACGAACTGGCAATCCAATGACGAGCCGGAGCACCTGCGCACCATCCGCAATCGCATTCTGCATAGTGACCAGAAAGCGGGGCGACTGTTGGGGATTTATCAACAAGTCCTTAGTGGTGAAACAGTGCAGACGGATGACTCGCCGGAGCAAACCAATTTGTTCCTGTCTGGGTTGGTGATTAAACAGGGCGGTGTGCTGCGAGTTAAAAATCGTATCTATGCAGCGGTTTTTAATTTGGATTGGGTTAACCAACAATTGGAAAACCTGCGCCCCTATGCCTCCCTGCTCACCGCTTGGTCTGCCTCAGAACAACAGGATGAATCACGATTGCTGCGGGGGCAAGCGTTGCAAGATGCCCAAGCTTGGGCGTTGGGTAAACAGCTCAGCGATTTGGATTATCAATATTTGGCGGCCTCAGCGGAGAGCGATCGCCGCGCCCAAGCCCAAGCCAAGGAAGCAGAATATCTCCAAGCTCAACTAATTCAACAGCAGAGAGCGGCCAAGCTTCAGCGGCGTTTTTTAGGAGCGGTGTCTGGAGCATTACTTCTCGCCATTGGCTTAGGGAGCTTTACGTTTTGGCAATATCGTCAAGCCCTCCGCAGCGAAATCAAAGCCTTGATTTCAGCCTCCAACGGCAATCGTGCCTCCCATCAACGACTGTGGTCAACCCTTGACGCCATCAAGGCTTACCAAGAAGCCCACAAACTCTATCCCGCCGATTCTGAGCTACAAGAGCAGACCCTCGTAACGTTGCGTCAGGCCATTTATACCGCGCAAGAATTCAATCAGGTTGCGCTAACCACTACACCCCGCGAGGTTGCAGTACAGCCCAACGGGAATATTCTGGCCTTTGGCGGGAATGATGGCCAACTCTACCTGATGCACCCGGATGGCAGAATTTCTAGCACCATTCCGGCCTATGAATCGGAAATCAAAAAGATTGCCTTTAGCCCCGATGGTCAATTGATTGCTGCCACTGCGACGAACCAAGTTAAGGTCTGGCAACTCGATGGCACTCTAGTTCATCAGTTTGATGTCCCATCGGCGGTTTCAACGGTTCACTTTAGTCCCGATGGTCAATACCTGGCAGTGAGCGAAGAACGGGCTGCTCTTCTGCATCTCTGGCGCATGGATGGCACATATAGCATGACGTTGCCAAGCACTTTAGGGTTTCACTTCAGTCCGGATGGGCAATGGCTGGCGACGGGTGATGTTGATTCGGTGCAACTCTGGCGTTGGCCTTTACCTGGAAAGAATGCTCCCGTGCCCATACGAACCATCCCTATTGGAGGTGAACAAGCCCAGCGTCGCCCAGCAGACAAACCCAAAGACGTTCGAGAAATTCTATTTAGTCCTGATAGTCAAAAGCTCGCCATCACTGATGGCTATCTGAGCGTTGAACTCCGACAGCTCGATGGTCAATTGCTCACGCGCATTCCCCGACCCATGACACTCAGTGCCAATCTGACGTTTACTGCTGATAGTCAGCAATTGGTTACGGTTTCAGAGGGCAAGGTCATTGATTTTTGGAATTTAGATGGCACCCTTGCCCATTCACTTCGTGGTCATCGCGCCACAATTAGTGCAGTGGCAATCGCCCCCGATCGCCAACACCTAATCACCACTGACAGTGAAGGGGTAATCCGATTTTGGCAATGGCGGCTCCCCTTTGTGCAACGCTTGGGTCTATCTACAGATGCTCACCCCAATGCTGTGCTTGACCCGAAAGGAACCACCCTGGCGGCAATACCCACAATTCCTACCCAAGCCCAGCTCCATATTTGGCAACGGCAACCCCAGCAAGCCTTTGCACCGCGATCGAATATTGCAGCGGCTGCGGGGCATCGTTTGCCAATTCACAAAATTGCGATCAGTGCTGATGCTAAAGTTTTAGCCTCCGTCTCTCGTGGGGGTAACATCAAAATTTGGACTGCTCAGGGTCAACTCCTGCAAGAACTTAACAGTGGGGTGAATATTTGGGATGTGGCCTTTAGCCCGGATGGCCAAGCGATCGCCACCGCCCTCGCCAATGGTCAGATTCACCTCTGGCACAAAAATGCTCAGGGCCAGTTTCACAGCATTCCTAAGAAAATACAGGCGCATCAAGCTGCGGTTCGGCAGGTGAATTTTAGCCCCGATGGTCAGCAACTTGTTTCAGGCTCTGTGGATCAAACGATTAAGATCTGGCAATTCAGCGATCAGCGTTTATTGCAAACCCTAGAAGGGCATACCGCTAGTGTTTACGCGGTGAGCTTTAGCCCCGATGGTCAACGGCTGGTTTCAGGATCGAGCGATCGCACCCTTCGCCTTTGGCACACCGATGGCACATTGCTCAAAACGGTTTTCGCCCATCAAGGCGATGTGCGGGCGTCGGCCTTTAGCGCCGATGGCAATTATATTTTCACTGCTTCCCGAGATGGCACAGCCAAGATTTGGGACTATCGCAATCAAACCCTACAAGAAAAAGCACTTCGCAACTTGTCTAATCAAGAATTAGAGTTAATGGATCTTTCGGTAAGTACTAATGGGCAAACACTCGTGGTGACGGGGATTGGCTCTAGCATTATGGTTTGGTCTTTAGAGGATGTTCTGGCGGTAGATGAGCTGGCCTATGCTTGCAATTGGGTGAAAGACTATCTCGCCTATCATGCGCCTAGAGAAGACCGTGAGCTTTGCAACGGGGTTTCAGGGCAGGATCCTCAATGACAAGTGCAGCCCATTATTGAAGATGGGCAGTCGGTATAGTTGCGATCGCTGCCCCCAACGTCAGCTCCCCTAAAATTACTTGGGTAATTGAAGGTAAATAGCGCTCCATAATCATCATATTGTCTTGCAGCAAAACTTTAAGGTGAGCTGGGTTAGGAGAGATAAACCGGGTATCAATTCCAGTGCGATAGCGGAATTCTCCATCTTGCAGATCCAGCTCAAAGCGCCCCAATAGTTCGGCACTGTAGTTGATGGTGTTAAAAAATTGCAAAATATCCTGGCGTTGATCCGTGGGAACGACCCCTCTACCAATGGAATAAACGCAGAGCTGCTGACGAGTTGCCTGGGCTTCCACTAAACAGAGCCATTGACCTACCTCACTCTCAAGCAGCGATCGCAGCATCGGCTGTCCATCAATTCGTTCATAGGCCCAGCCTTCAGCTTCAAAAACCGCCATCACCTGCTCAATTAGTGGAGGTCGTCGGGCCGCAGGGAGGGCAAAGAGGGCTTCGAGATCTTGGGCTAGCTCCGTCGGGTTTTCTATATTTGCAGCCAGAGCAGGAGCCGTATCCCTTAGCTGCTGCTGGAGGTTGGTTTGCCAGAGATCCGCGATCGCCTCACTCAGGGCTGCCGTACTCTGGTGCTCTTGGCGCAGCAAACCGGGTAATGTCTCCAGGAAAGCGGCGGTTAGTTCTTGGGTTGTTTGGTGAGCCTTAGAGTCTTGCAAGTTCAGGGTTTCAGCAAGCTGTTGACTCAATGTTGATTCAGCCAAGAAGGTGCTAATAAATTGCCCGAGCTGATTTTCTAGCGGTTCTTCCTGATTAAGCTGCTGGAGATCCAGGTAATCCCAGAAGGTGCGATAGCCCGTTTTTTGTTGGCCTCGACCTTGGCTAACGGATTGCAAATACCAATTGTCTGCCCGACGCAAGGGCGCAGTTTTCGCCATCAGCAGCAGTTTGCTGCTTGCATCCGCTGCATCGGTGCAATCAGCGAATTGGTCAAGATGGTCGGGGTCGAGCGTGAGATGAACTGTGAGGGGCTTTTGGGGGTCAAAGTCACCGTTGCAGAGGGGGGTGCAGAGTTCGGGTTGATAGCCAAAGAGTCCTTCGGCTTGCAGCCGTTGGTGGTCGGCAACCGTGAGTTTGAGTTTGAGTTGGCAGGCGAGCACCTGTTTGTCTTTGCGAATCAGGTCAATCCCCATAATTCGACTTTTAAGGGGAAGTGTGTTGGGAGTTTGGAATTGGAAGGCGCGATCGAGTTTATGCATGATACGGATTAATCTAAGTGGAGAGGGTGTTATGGATGGAAATTCGAAGGACAATCAAGCTCCTATATTTAAAGATCGTGTTGCGAGATTTTTTCGAACCATAAATACACGTAAATTCACAAAAAACAGCCAATTATTTGAGAGAGAATTTATGTGAAATCGGATGACTTCATTTTATTAGCAAGATCTTGAACAAAGTTTTTGCGCACCGCAGTAAATCGGTTAAAATGCTGCAAGAAACTCATTAGACTCTCATCATTAACCTGCTGCATATCTGTATTCAAAATTGATTCCTCAATCGTATTCAAAAGCTCATTTGGTGTAGTTCCAGATATAATTTTATTAGCTGTCATTTCAGAATCTTTAACATCAATATTCTTCTCTTCAAACAAACTCAGTAGACCTTGTTTCACAACAAAATTTTCCATCATCTTTTTCACACCCGTCTCAGACAGATTCCACCAAGCAGAATGATCATCAGCCGAGAATTGACCAATAATTTTCTTACATGACACATAGGTTGAGTCAGAAAAAGTCCAAACATTCTTTCCCTTTTTCTTGGCGCTATCCCGACTGACTGAATCCTTCGCTTTTTGCATGATGGTTTTAATATTTAGCGCTCGGATTGCAGCCAAAGCTTCTGAATCACCACTGACTGCTGCTGTAAAAATACTCTCTGCACTTTCTTGCCGCTTCTTACCTCGTGTTCCGGCGATCTGTTTAACAATTCCTTTACCCTTGCGAACCAAAAAGTCAACAGCTTTTGCGGCTAATGCGGTTAGCTCTGACAATAAACCAATGATGGCTGCTGGAGGAAACAAGGCGCCAAAGAGGACAGTAAAAATCCGGCTCAGTACCTGCACTAAACTACTAATTGCTTTGAGCAGGGTATGGCCAATTAATTTCTTGACCTTCTCAATTGCATACATTATGCTCTCTTGCAGCTTCATATCCGCTTCTGTGCTGCCTGGCCCTTGGGCTTTTTCTGTGGCTCCTTTAAGGGACTCTTGTAAACCCTTTAGTCGCTTACGATATGTCCCAATATCGATAAATCGCTTGATCGTCGTAACTAAGGTTGAGATCGCCCCAAAGATGCCCGAACTCACGATTTCAACAATTTGATCCGCAACGTCATCTCCCCCCCCTTTAAAGACTTCAATCATAAACTGAACTTTTTCATAGATCGTATAAGCATCACTTTCTGTAAGTGCTTCGTCCACTAAATCTGGAACATCGGCCTGGGTCGCGGCAGAGCTTAATCCGGCAGCGACTGTACCAACACCTTTCCAATCTTCCTTTTTCTTGATTCTTTCAACAATATTGAAGTTGAAAGAATAGTTGTATATTGTTTCTCTTTTGTTTTCTTGTTTTTCTTTTTTTAGTCCAGGTAGATCTATCATCAGACCTTTATTTTTAAGAACAGGACATTCCTTGATGTTAATCGTCTTTTGGGCTTTTACATAATCCATACCAGCATCTTTAGAGTTGAATATTTTAACAGAAGATCTCTGATCTGACTTGTGCAACTCTACTTTTACTTTCTTCCCAATTGTTTTATTACCCAATTGAGATAATAACTTTCTAGCAATATAGTACATCAACTCTTCGGCTGCATCTGGATCAACCAACTTTGAAAAGGCTCCATATTCCTTGACTTCATATCTACCGAGACTGGGCTTTTGCTTTTGCTGCTGCTTTTGTTGATCTTTGTCTTTATTGTCCGAATCACTGTCTGTCGATTCATCTATAGCATCATTTTCGATGCCAAAGCTCCCTTCTAATGTCCTCAAATGAACTCGCCCGATAAAGAGAGTTATTTCATCACTGAGTAGACGTCCAACTTCACCTCCCTCTCTAATGGGAACCACTCTGGGTATGCTTGCAAGTTCTTCAGGTGCATCAAGAGTAGGGAGGAGAACCTTACAAAACTGTGCTATGTCTGCTAAGACATCATTGATTTTTTGATTTGGAAGACAGAACAGTGGACTTGTGAAAATCTCCAGACCATCAATTGATTTCTTGAATTTTATGTAGGAGATTTCTGATGAATTATAATAAGGACGCCTCTCTGGATAATCTGATGGTTCATTAGATGAAACATCATCTGTTTGATAGGCTGCAATGTAGCGAGCGTTAATGTAATCAATTAATGCTGCTTTAGCTAATTCAAATTCCTGCTCCATCTCACTTTCAAAGGGATGCCCCGCGAAACTCCCCGACTCTTCAATGGGATAGGCAATAGCTTCCCCGGTTTGAATAGGCGGTAGCTCAGATGTTGCTGCATCCTCGATTTGTTCTGAGTCACCCTTCCCCTGACTGGATACAGCGACATCATTCCCTGAATCCTGAGACTGCTGATTCTGATTCAGCTTATCTTCTGGCTCGCGCTGGAGCAGCTCCTTAAGCTGGATTGGTGTCATCAAGCTCGTCGGTTTATTTGCCAAGGCTTTTAAGTGCACCCTATTGTTGCTGGGGTGTAGTGCTGGCGCTGCCACTGGCTCCCCTAAACCCAACCGCTGGGTCTGCAACCGTTGGGCAACGGCCTCAAACCTCTCCTTTTTCGGATCGAGCTGGCGCTGCACCGCCGCCCCTTGCTGCACTACATGGGTGAGTTCATGGGCTAGCAGTTCTTGCCCGCCTCGGCTTTTGGGATTATATTCGCCCCGTTTAAAGAAAATATCCGGCCCGGTAGTAAATGCTCGCGCCTGCACAGCCCGGTTGAGCTGATCCGCACGGTTATCCGTATGGACTTTCACTTGGCTAAAGTCCGCCCCGATCGCCTCTCCCATTTGGGTTTGAGTTGTAGCAGAGAGAGATTGTCCACTGCCCTTGGCTTGGTTAATCCCTCGCTCCACCCCTGAGTTAACAGTTCCCCCATCCAACTCACCCTTGGCTTGCATATCTGCAATAGGGGCGATCGGCTGGGCTGGTAATTGAGTTTGTACTTGGGGACGGTGAATCTGATTAACCACTTGCCGAGCGACGCGATTAGCTTCTTGCTCGTAGGGATCATTCACCTGCCCAATGGTTAGACGCGGTTGCAACGGCAAAGCAGGACGTGGCTGGGGTTTGGGTGGGGTCAACTCCACATTCCGCTGGATAGCTCCAGGTTGAAAGATAGGTGTATCAAAGTTGATTGGGGCAGGACTTACCTCCGGAAAGCTGGTTTGCGATGCAGACTTCTTTTTCTGTTGATTAGTCTGATTTTGGTGGGGTTGAAGGGGTTGATAGGTCGTCATGGCTATTACAAGAAAGGGAGAACATATTCAGGTCAATAAATTGAATCTGTTTCGCATAGATGGGCAGATAAAAACCTTGGGGCTCAAGAATTATTCAAGGGACAACTAGCGTAGTAGATTGCGATCGCATTTCTTAACAATAGAGAATCAAGAAAAATATCCAAATCCATAAAACCATCTAAAAATTCTCTAGCTGCAATCTTCAACTGCCATATTTATTTCGTTGCAGCTTGAGTCAAGACCCTAAAATTCATCCTGAAGAGAAGAGAAAAGTGAATTAGTAAAAAACAAGACTAATTCATAAACTCTGTTAACAATCACACAAAAGTGGAACTGTTATATACATCAGATCTAAGTACAGGACAAAAATCAGAAATCATCTAAGAGCAATCCAAAGAAAAAAGAAGCCCAAGCTCAAGGAGGAAAAGGGGGAATTTCAACAAACCACTTTTCGAGACCCGGCAAACGGCGGATACCTTGTTCTAAAAGGGTCATAGCCTGGGGCAGTAACTTGACGCCAGTGTTGTAAGTGCGAGTGACCAGAGAAACGGTCGGGTGAGTGCCTTTGAAGGTCAAACTTTGAGCCAAGCGAAGCACCGTATCA
>JAAHHN010000168.1 GCA_010672165.1 Spirulina sp. SIO3F2
GCAAGCTTTTCTGCTTCCGGGGAGGTTCTGAGTTTCTCCGCTTTTTCCTTCTCACGATACGCCACGAGGACGCTTCGCTTACATACAAGCGGGAGGTGTCGGGGGGCTGCCCCCCTGACAACCGGGTTTAACAATAAGAGAGTTTTGTCTTAATAGATATCCGTTAGCACCCAGACAATCCCATAACTGGAGGCCACACCCAGACAACCACACCCTGGAATCCGCAAAATGGCGGTTGTAGTGGTTGTTGTGTGTAGAGTTCAAATTTTGATGATGATGATGAATATTGCTGTTAAACGCTGGTGCTGGTTGTGCGGTTTACCCTTGTTGCTGCTGGGCGGCTGCCAACTCACCTTGCAACTGCCCACGGCAGAAAATCAAGCCAAGTTTTATATCGATGCGATCGCCAAGAGCCAAACCGCTTATTACAAAGCCAATGGTGAGTTTGCCAGCTCCATTGAGCAGCTCGACCTGAATTTGAATATTGATAGCCCCGATTACAAGCTCACCGCCACCTCCCACGGCGAACCAACCCATAGCGTGCTGGTTGAGGCGGCTGCGAAAAAAGACGATCTCCACAGCTATGCAGGTTTGGTCTATGTGAAACCCACAGAAGAAAAAGTGGATGTATTAGTGCAGGCCTGCAAGACCGAGGAACCCTCTAAGCGTCCTCCCATGCTCACAACTCGACCCCGTCTAGTGAATGCGATTGACTGCCCGGAAGGCTCGGTGATTATGCAGTAAGACCAGTACGCTGGATTTGAGTTTGCCGAAGGCAAACAGAAACAAAAGGATAAAGTGTTCGATTTAGGGCGTGTCGTCAGTTAATACCAGAAGTCTGACGGGACAAGGGATAGAGCGCCCGACCAAAACAACAGGAAAAGGGGCTGTAAGTCAGTCATAGCAAGCGTTTAAAATCTAACTGACGACAGCCCCTAGCTGTAGATATTTTATTGTGAGGTTAGAGTGCAAGAGGTTCAGGTGTATGTCTCTTGGAGAAGTACCCACAGAGAGAAGTGGGGCAACCCACTGTTGCACCGATTTGTTTATCCTCTCTTGGCAGCTTAAACCCAACCCACCCCGCTCAGCGCTGCACTTGAGCTGCTCCTCCCAGGAGGGGATTTGGGTCGTGGTGCTAGGGTTTCGCTGCAACAACAAAATTTGTGAATCAATATAGACAATCCCCCACCGCAACTGCCTTTGGTCGTGCTATATAATCGGTAATTGTTCATCCGTCCGCTCACCACCCATGTCAGAAGACGCCCAAGCCAAACCAGCCAAAGCCAAACCCGACGCTACCCCGGCTAAAAAAGCCAAGCCCCCTGCGCTGGAAGACAAGCCCTTTGCGGCGTTTATGGAACAAGACTTTTTGCCTACGCTTAAAACAGCCTTCACAGAAGCAGGTCTAACAGATATGACGTTGGACTTTAGCCAGAAGCCCGTTGCCGTTTCAGGACTGCCAAGCAGCGAGCAATATTGGCAAGTGGAGGGTCAATGGCAAGGTGGCGATCGCCAATTTAACCTCTACTACTTTGATGAGACGCTCAAAGGCGCGAAAGGATTTTCTTGTGCCACCAGTGGTCAGACGGCCAGTGTATTGGAATCTTTTATGATTGACGAGCGCAAAGTCAATTTGGAGCTGATGGTGATGTATACGCTGCAACGTATCAATAGTGAGAAATGGCTCGGCCGTAACTAACTCTATACCTTCTCTCGTAACGTTCTTTTTTGCTTGAGGCTATCCGAATGGATGTCACTGCCCAGACTTTTGCGCAAGCGGTGCTGGAACCCTCCTATGGGATGCCCGTTGTTGTGGACTTTTATGCCACTTGGTGTGGCCCCTGCCAGATCCTCAAACCAATGCTGGAGCGCCTGACCCAGGAATATGGCATCGCTTTAGCCAAGGTAGATATTGACCAAAATCCAGAACTGGCTTCGCAGTATCAGGTTCAGGGTGTGCCGGATGTGCGAGTGTTTCGAGAGGGTCAAGCCCAACCTGGCTTTGTAGGCGCACCTGCTGAAGCCCAGGTGCGGGAGTTTTTGCAAAATATCGGGGTGCAATCGGAACTCCAGGGGCAGTTAGCTGAAGTCGAGCGAGCGATCGCGGCGCAAGACTATCCGGCTGCCAAAACCCAGCTTGATGACCTGTTTGCCCAATATCCCAATCAACCCCAGGTGACATTGTTGGCAGCCAAGCTATTGATTGCCTTAGACCAACTCGATGATGCGGCCCGTCTGCTCAAGACGATCGCCCCTAACCAAACCGATGCCTTTGCCCAAGCCCAAATGCTTGGGGCACAATTAGAACTACAGCGTTGGGCCCAAGCGCCTCTAGATTCAACCCCCTTGGCCCAGCAATATCAACAAGCAGCTCAAGCTGCGGTGCATCAGAACTATGAAGCAGCTTTGCAAGACTTTTTGGCGATCGTGGAGCGCGATCGCACTTTCGGTGATGACGGGGCCCGCAAAGCAATGCTGACCGTATTTAAATTACTTGGGGCTAACCACCCCCTCACTCAGCAATATCAGCAAGATCTGATGCTTGCTCTTTACTAGATATGACTCTACCCTTTGTGCGCTTGGCAGTGCTGTTAACCTGCTTTAACCGTAAATCGAAAACCTTAGCTTGTCTCCAGACACTGTTTGCCCAAACCGGATTAAATGAGACCACCCTGACCGTTTATCTCGTTGATGATGGTAGTACTGACGGCACAAGTGCGGCGGTGGCAAGCCAATATCCAGCCGTCAACGTGATTCCAGGGACTGGCCAACTATTCTGGAACGGCGGCATGCACCGCGCCTTTGCCGAAGCCTTGCCCCAGGACTACGATGGCTACATTTGGCTCAATGACGATACGCTGCTTTACCCGGAGGCGATCACCTCCCTACTCAAAACTGCCCAGAAGCTGGCAGCCCAGGGCGAAACTACGGCGATCGTGGCTGGCTCTACCCGTGATGCCCAAACCCAAAGCTTTACCTATGGGGGGATGCGCCAAATTAGCCCCCTGTTGCCCCCGTTTAAAGTGCGTCCCGTTGAACCCATAGCCGTACCTCAACGCTGCGATATGATGTGCGGCAATATTGTTTTGATTCCCCGGGCCGTAGCGCAAAAAGTGGGCAATCTTGACCCCAAGATCACCCATTATGCGGGGGATTGGGACTATGGTTTACGGGCGAAACAGGTGGGCTGTACGGTGTGGATTGCGCCCGGCTATCAAGGGACTTGCGCCGATAACCCCCGTCCCCAACCCAACCAAACCGTTGCGCTAGCCGAGGGGCTCAATAAAATCCAGCAACCCAAGGGCCTGATGCTCGCAGATGTGACACTACACCCTTGGGAAGAGTGGAAACATCTAATGCAACGTCACGGGGGCTGGCTCTGGATGGTCTTTTGGTTATTGCCCTATCGACGACTTTGGTGGCAAGCGCTGCGCCGTCGGGGTGCAGCAGCCCAGCCCAGCTCAAATTCATGACAGGCAATCCATCCCCTCAAATTCAGGCACTGCTTGATGCGGTGGCAGCAGGTCAGATTGCCCCTGAGGTGGCAGCTCACCAATTGCAAACCGACGGGTTTGCTCCTGTGGCAGATTTTGCCAAGCTCGATGTAGCCCGGCAAGACCGCACAGGCTTTCCAGAGGTGATTTGGGGGGCAGATAAAACGGCTGACCAGATCGTAGGGATTATGATGGAAGCGCGATCACATCAGTCGGTGGTGATGGCTACTCGTGTAAGCACTGCGAAGTATCAGCAGGTTAAAGCTAGCGTTCGGGATTTACGTTACTATCCTGAGGCTCAAATTTGCGCGATCGGTCAGCCCGATCGCATCTATCCGGGCAAGCTAATGCTGATCACTGCCGGGACTGCCGACTTACCCGTCGCCGAAGAAGCAGCAATTACTGCTGAACTGATGGGCTTTACACCTAAGCGTTTGTGGGATGTAGGCGTTGCGGGGGTACATCGGCTTTTGCATCACCAAGCCCAGCTCCAAGATGCTGATGTGATCATTGTGGTGGCGGGCATGGAAGGGGCACTCCCTAGCGTGGTGGCGGGCTTAGTGGACTGCCCAGTGGTCGCTGTGCCCACAAGTGTGGGGTATGGCGCACACCTAGGGGGGCTAACCCCCCTGATGGCGATGCTGACCGCCTGTGCCACGGGCATTGGTGTAGTGAATATTGACAATGGGTTTGGCGCAGCTATGTTGGCCGGGCAAATTCTCCGCACCGCTGGACGGCTGGCAAAGAAAATCCAGGGTTCATAACCCAGTTCGTAACATCGGTAACAACACAGTGTGACGGTTTTACCTAAGCTAACCATACCCTCCGATTGCTTTATCAAGTCCGCCGTAACGGCGGCTTTTTATTTTCCATTGGGCTGGACTAAGAGTTAACGGCCAAAATGAATAGCGATGTCATTCTCACCAATGTATTTGCTTGTCTGCTCCATTATTTTGTTGGCTTTTGTAACGAATTTGAACGTCCCCTATTCAAGCCGTTCATTGTTGTCCTAGCACAACTCGCTCTTTCACCAGTAATCGCCCGGCGGAAACCGCCCTATCTATCAGACTTGGGTCAGTAGTCAAGACAGTGATCGCCCTACAATAGAGCGATACCATCCTATTCGTAAAAACGATGACCATCTCAAGCCTGATCAATACATTGGCAGACGTGCTATCCCAAAAGGAACTTGCTCCATATATGGCGCTTTGGTCGCCAAGCGTTCATTATCGAATTACTGAAGAACTCACTCTTCAAAATACAGAACAACTCAATGACTTTATGCTTCAGCACTACTTCTACGAAGGGGTAGAGCCTGGTAAGTACAGTGCAAGCAATCTGGTGATTGCAGAAGAGTTGTCTGATGCCGCGATCTTTGGTTTTGACTTGGTGGTTCATTCCAAGGATGGCGAGGCTAGCGTTCTGGGGTCTTACAAGGCCTGCAAGGCAGTCAAGGTCGATGGAGAATGGAAGATTTTGAGCCTTAATTTTTACGCTCACTAGTATGCCTGCTTTAACTCCCTCAAACCTAAAAGTCAGCAGGTGTTTACCCACTACAACCGTAGGGTTACTTGGGTGGAGACTGTTGATTTTTAGGTTAGTGAATCAAAACGCAAAGAAGTTCAGTTTTGTAATCTTCCAGCCATTTATCGTTTTCATTGCCTCGCAATTCCGATACTTCCCCAAAGGGCGAAGTCCGTCCCCTGAATCGCCCAAAAGATCAAAATTGAAATTTGCTTGGTCTTCACTCACAGTATGTATCACTGGATTGATTGCACAGTAATACCCGTGCGCACCATCACCAGAGAAATAGTTTTCCTTCATAAAAGCAGACAGCTCATTCCGACTTTTAAGGGTCAGCGTTGGCGAAATCCGATAATGTACCCCCTCGCCCCAGAGGTTCATGTAAGTTTCAAGGCTGTTCCCATATAAAGCTACTGGATAGGTTGAGATCAAGTTCTCAATCGTCTTCATGATTCTCGCTCCGTCGTTCTCTTTCTCCAGTATTGTAGCTCTGGCGACTCAGTTCCTAGGCGGCAGGTGCTAGAGACTGGTTTACAGCCTCTTTCTCTGTTGTTCGGGTAGGCGCTCTATCACTTGTCCCGTGAAGCTTCTGGTGTTAACTGAAGACACACATTAGCTTCCCCCACGCTGACGTAACTCAATGGTGTCCTCGCCAATCAGCACATCATAACTGCCATAGACATTCTGACCGAGTAAGCCAATTCCATCCAAGTTCGCTTCGGCGCTGGCATTCACATCAAACGTCACTTCCGCATTATCGATGGTTAAATCCCCGACTGTGAGGCTATCCACCTCAGCAATAATTGTGGGAATGGTGCGGCCATCCGCAACCACAGCAAAGCCTCGGGCGATCTCCCGTGGCTGAATCGCATCTGCCATTGACCCCAAAATAAAGGTGGTTGAGGCCCCCGTATCAAAGAGCATTTCATAGGTATGGCTGCCATTAAAGGTGACTTGCACAACCGGAATGCCACCACTGCGGCCAATAATAGGAATGATAAACACGTCACCCGCAGGAACATCATCAGCGCTGGGTAGTTCTCCGGCACTGCATTGCCAGTCGGGGACGTAGATGCCGCGATCGGCCAGGGCCTGTAAACGACTTTGGTAGGCAGAAAGACGACCCGCAGCATGTGGGGCAAGACGCTTCATCTGTTGGATGACTTGAATCGCCTGATACCAGTTTTGGCCACAGATCGCTGCATTGAGTTGTTGGTTGAGCTGGTTATTGGCTTGGGAAATCCGGGGAGCAATCAAGCCAACAGCCCAAAATAGGACGGCGATCGCCAAAACGGGTCGCTTCATAACGTTAAAAACTTTATTGTGACAATATTCTCCCATTATCGGAATTCTGGCTCTGAATTGGCAACGGGCAAAATATTCTCTTGCCTCAGCGGATTTGACCTAAAGATGCCCGAAGATAGAAATTTGACGGCTATTCCCCGCTTCTTCTGCAACTCCAAACTTTAAGACCTATGTCGCCCCTGGCTCAGATCGACTCCGAACTCCGACGCCTGTTGCCAGCTAATCTCTACACGCTGCTCTGGATTCAGCCGTCTGCCCCAACTCTGATGCAGGTCTTTGAACATCTGCGTGCCCTACGCTATCTGCTCAATAATTATGTGCCCCCCTCGGTAGTGAGCGATCCCCCGGTTGTGGGACAGTCCCGCCACACGTGGCGACAGAGCACACTTCTGTTTACCGACTTAGCTGGGTTTACGCCCCTGATGGAGTTTTACTTTACCCAAGGCCCCCAAGGTGCGCAGGCATTGCTTGAAGTATTGAATCGCTACTTTAGCCTGATGGTGGCGATCGTCAGTAAGTCAGGCGGTAATCTGTTGGAGTTTACAGGGGATGCGCTGCTGGTGGAGTTCCCTGCTGATGACCAACGCCATGACTTAGCGAGGGCAGTTCGGGCAGGGCTACGTATGCAACGCGCGATGCATGACTTTGCCTGTATCGAGACCCCCCAAGGCCTGTTGTCGTTAAAGATGCGGGTGGGGATTCATGCGGATAAGTTTATGTCGGTGGATGTGGGGACGCCGTTACGCATGATGCGGATCTTGTTGGGAGAAGCGGTGCAGCGGGCGAAACGCGCTGAGGGGGCAGGAGCAGTCGGGCGAGTCTGTGTGACAACCCAAACCAGCCCGCTATTGGAGGAGGACTTTCGGTTTGAGACCCATACTCCTGGTTATCAGTTAGTGGTGGATGATCTGAGTGATGCGGCTCTCGGCGAATACGATCTGGCTAACCAACAACGGCGATCGCGCCGTTCTCTATTGTTTGATCGCTCAGAAGCTGCGATCGCCGAAGAAATTCAAACCCTCACCCAAGAACTTATTCCGTTAGCCAGCTATTTACCTCCTAGTGTTTTAGGCCTCGCCGTGGCCAGCGCTTGTCAACGCCAGATTCCGCCCCGGTTTGTAACGCCCACTGTGCTCTTTATCAATTTAGTGGGTCTCTCTCAGGCGGTGGATACGATCTTCCGGGAAGAGGCACCAGCGCTGGTTGCTGCTTGTAACCAGCTCTTTGCCCTAATTAACGGCACGGTCGTCGAGGCAGGAGGGGTAATTCGCAATCCAACCTATAACCTGGATGACCCCGACATTATGATCTATTTCAGTAATGCGGTGTATCACGGGGATGATGTGGTTCGAGGTGTGGAGACCGCGATCGAGATTCGAGATTTGGTGGCGGATTTTCCTGCCCTCCAAGTCCGCGGTCAAGCCTATCCCCTAAGCTGTCGGATGGGGATGGCACGGGGGTTAGTGTTTGCTGCGGAGATTGGCGAACCCCGCGGGCGGCGAGAGTTTAATTTGCTCAGCGATACGGTGAATACAGCAGCACGGTTAATGAGTTGTGCTGACCCGCAACAGGTCTTAATGACTGAGACGGTACACGATGCCCTACAAGTGGTGCGTGGGCTGCCCCATCTATCGTTTGAGAATTTGGGACTGCTTAATCTCAAGGGGAAATCAAGTAAGTTAGCGACCTATGCGATCGCAGATGATGTTCCCTCAGCTACAACTTCGACGTTGAGGTAGAGATATTCGGTATTACTAAATCTTGAATGATTAGAGTGATACTAATCGCTCATTTCAGCACCGTCCAAACGTTCAACTTGCAGTCGTCTTGGCACGGGCAGCCAACTGCGCCCGGATCTCTTCGTGGTAAGCTTTGGTGATGGGATAAAAATATGCCAGTACGATCCCGCCGAGCAGTACAACCGCCGGAAAACCACTCATCACAATCCGAATCGCTAGGAGCGCTGTCTCGGGCTGCTCGGGCACAGGTTGCCCTGGTATTTGCTTAATAAAGCCCGCCAATTCTAGACTCTGACCCACAAGAAATAACGCCAAGGCTAGGCCCATCTTTTGCAGAAGTACCATAAAGCCGTAGAACACCCCTTCTCGACGTTGGCCCGTTTGCAGTTCATCGAGTTCAATGATGTCAGGCACCATTGACCAGGGAATCAGATAGGCCACAGAAATTCCAACACCAATTAACACCGAGAGGGTGTAGGTTTGCCAAATTTGGCCCGGTTGGAGTCCAAAGATCGCCAACGCTGAGACGATCCAAATACTGGTTCCCAACAGATACACCGTCTTTTTGCCCCAGCGATTGCTCACTTGCTGCCACACAAACAACATCACTAATGCCGTGCCTTGAACAGCGATCGCCACCTGGGGAAAGGCCGACTCCGACAGGCCAATCCAACTCACCACGTAATAGATTAAAATTGAGGCAGTCAATTGCACCGCCAACCAAGAGCAAAGATAAATACCAATCACATATAAAAACGGGCGGGTGGCAAAGACAATTTTGATTTGAGCGCCAAAGTCGAGGGGCACTTCAGAGTGTGCGGTTGTTGTGGGCGCTGACGCAGCAGTCAAGTGCGCTTCGGGCTGAGAAAAAATCAACGTCACCCCAGCAATTCCCAAAATTAAACCCAACATCAGTAGGCGTAAGACCATTAGGGTAATGGCCCCTTGCACAACCGCGGTCAAGCCCACGATCGCCCCCAAGCTCCCTAAGCCCGCCAGAATATAACCGCCGTTATGGCGGACTGGAAACGGTAGCAAGGGCTGACGATTGCGTTCTTGGATGCGGCAACAACACCAGAGGGTTGCAGCGATCGCTGCCCAGGCACACAGCTCACCCAGCGCCAGATATTGCCGTTGGGGGTCATCGACATAGAGACCAAAAATCAGTTGTGCTAAAACCAGCGAAAGAATGCTGCCGCCAATGGAAAACGCCATCCGAAAACTATTGAGACTGGTGCGTTCGTTATAGTCTTGGGTTAGCTCGGGGGTCAGGGCGGTGTAGGGCAAGTTCACGGCAGTGTAGGCCAGGTTAAACAACACGCCGATAACCACGTAGTAAGCAAAGAGCAGCCATTCATTCGTTGCCGGGTTATCACTAAAGCTCGGTACCCACCATTGCACAAAAAAGAGTAACCCAAAGGGCAAAATCCCCCCCAACATCCAAGGGATGCGTCGTCCCCAACGGCAACGGGTGCGATCGCTCAACACCCCCGTAATCGGGTCATTAATGGCATCGGAAACCTTGCCGATCGCCAGTACCATCCCCGCCAGCCCGGCTGATAACCCCGCCACATTGGTAAAAAAGTAGAGCAAGAAAAAGACCAAGACATTGGCAGCCATAGCGGGCCCGAGGTCACCGGCCCCATAGGCAAGCTTGGTCGAGAGGCGCAATGGTTCACGCGACTGAGAAGAATTAGGGTCTATTGGGTCTTGAGCGTTGGATGTTTGTTCAGGTTGCACAGTCAATAGGGTCGCCCATAAGCGATAACAGCAAACGAGAAACTGCCAAAGTTTGGCATACTACAGGTCATTAGACTTATCCTGCGGCATGGAGGGGGCCGTGGGGAATCCCCCCCACATCTAGCTCCCAACCATGAGAGTCCTGACACCATTCAATGATCTTTGCAGGCATAATCCCATCTACTCTAGCTTGATTTCTATGGCAGACCTTTATGTATCCTGGGCCGATTACCACCGAAAAATTGAACAGCTCGCTGTCTTAGTCCACCATAGCCATTGGCAATTCAACCAAATTGTCTGCATTGCCAAGGGCGGCTTACGGATTGGCGATTTGCTCTGCCGACTCTATGATGTGCCCTTAGCGATTCTTTCGGCGGCTTCTTATGGTGGCCAGGACAATCGAGTACGGGGACAGATTCAGTTTTCTGAGCATCTGGCGATGACGACCGCAACGTTGGGCGATCGCATCCTCCTGGTTGACGATCTGGTTGATTCGGGCATCAGTCTCCATGAATCCCGTCAATGGCTTCAGAAACGCTATGGTGCTGAAATTCAAGAAATCCGTACCGCTGTGTTGTGGTACAAGCATTGCTCATTTATCGAGCCTGATTATTACGTTGACTATCTTGCTGATGATCCCTGGATTCACCAACCGTTTGAATGGTATGAACAAAGCGGCCCGGGTGAGCTGGCTGAACGGATTTTAGGTGAGCGGGATGAGTTGGTTCAGAGTTCAGGGTTCAAAGTTCAGAGTTCAGAGGTTTCTTGAGTTCAATGCGATTGGCTCTGTGATGAGTCGATCGCTGAGACAACAATGATTACATTTTTATGTGGAGAAATTCCGAAATCCTGAAACCTTGATTGGGTAAACATTGCTGACCCTAAATCACATTTAGAGTATTCTCAAAAAATGATTATCCCAGGTGGTCACTGAGTGGTGTCGAAGTGCACCTTGCCTACCGCCGAGTCAAACTCTATCCAGGACGTTTATTGCCTTGGAATACTCTTAAACCCTGAATTTTGAACTCTGAACTTTGCACTCAAAATCTAGTGGCATCGAACAGCCGAACATTATGCTGGTCAGGGTATAAACCCCAACGCTATAGTCATCAGAACCGCAGTCCACCGCTTTGGGTCGGTCGCTCCTGCCCCGCTTCAAGATCATGCTCAAAATCTGCGAGAATCTGAGCCACACGATCGCGCATCAAACTATGGCGCTCGACCCCCTCAAAAGCATAACGGTTGAGCTGGTGCTCCAGGATAAAGGTTTCGAGATAGTTGACGCGATCGCTAGTATCCGGGTGGGTGGAAAGCCAAGCTGGGGGACTGGGGTGGTTTTGAGCCTCCAAGGTGGCCATCAAGTTACGCACCCCATCAGCAGCGTAGCCACTGGAGGCAAGGATCCGAGTGCCCAGGCGATCGGCTTGCCGTTCCATATCTCGGCTGTAACTAAACACCAACAGGTTAGTCGCCAAGCCCCCTAGGGGTAAGTTCCCCACCACATTGGCAGTAAGCTGGCCTCGACTGACCAGTTGGAACCCATGAGAGAGCGCCGCATGGGAAATTTCGTGGGCGAGGAGCCCAGCTAACTCAGCTTCAGTTTTGGTTTCAACAATTGCCCCCGCATTGATAAAAATCTTGCCGCCTGGTAGCGCAAAAGCATTCAGATTCTCGTTAAGAATGACATGAAACTCATAGTTGAACTCATCCCGTCCAGCCACGGCGGCTAAAGCTTGACCAATCTCATCCACATAAGCCAGCACCGTTTCATCTTGCAACATTGGAGCCTCGGCCAGCACCCGTTCAGAAATCCGTTCTCCAATGCGCTCTTCGCCTTGAAGCAACAGGATGGTGGTTTGGGCAGTGGAAAGGGGGCCAAAAATGTTTCCGGTGAGGGCAAAGCTAGCAATGCTGGTGAGAATCCCGCCGATGATGTTGTTAGACACCCGTCGCTTGAGTTTGCCTCGATAGCGATCGAAGTGTTCATCAGCCAGAAATTTAAAGACCTCCGCTTCTGGGTGATCCGGGCTAAATAAGACAAATTGTCGTGCCAACAAACTGGCTTCTAGCCATTGCTCTGTGTGTTCATAGGCCGCGAGCGTGGCTCTGACTAATTCGGGTTCCTCTGGGTAGAGAGCAGCCCCCCGAGCTAGAACTTCTGCGGCTGCTTCGTAGCGCTCTTGGTTTTGCAGGTGCTCCCCATAGCCAATATAGGCAGGAATAAATTGGGGTTGTTCTTCAAACAGCAGCTCAATGGGTCCAGAAATCTTACTGAGCATGTTGTCCCGCCGACCTTCTTCAAAGTAGCGCCAGTATACTGCGCCTGCGGGAGAAAGGGCGGCGGGGTCGTAAAGAGCGGGCGGCGGTGGGGTGTAGTTTGTTTCTTGCTCAAAGGGGGGTTTGGCCTCTTGATATAAGCTGGTCGCAGCCAGGATTTCATCCGCCAGCCAATGGCGATCGCCCTCAGCGAGCAGCTCTTGAATCGCCTGCTCTTCGAGACTCAGGGATAAGGGATCAGCCGAAACCTGGGTGCTTTGGGGATAGTCAGGGGCTTTGGTGGGGATAGGCGTTGGAGTAGTTTCTGGGGCTGAAGTGGGATCAGTAGTCTCTGTCGATTCAGCAGCAGGGGTTTGGGCGATTGTGCGGTCTGTAAGGAGTGATGCGGCTGATTGTGATTCCGTCAGCACGATCGCACCCATTTGAGGGGTCTTAGAATAAACAGATTCGACAGAGCGCGACTCCATTTCAGTCTCGACGACCTCGGCTTCAATCGCGATCGCAGGCGCTCCCTCTAAACCCAGTGCTGCTGCCCAGAGCAAGGGGAACATCAATACAGACCTAGACAATTTCATGGCACAATCAAAAAATCATTGCGAAGATGTCACTCCATTGTGACGCAGGTCAATCAGAATTGTTGCTATAGATGAAAGCGGGGAACAGGGAAAAGCGTCAAAGATCAAGGAAAAAGCCTAAAACCCCAACCCCTAACCCCTAACCCCTTGCTCCCAATGCTCACCCTCTCTCTCCAAACTTCCGATGCGTCAACATGGACGGTAATAGAGCCCAGTTTATCGAACATCAAAACCCAGAGAATTGAAACAGTATGGGGTCGCAGCTATGCCTTAGCACCTTGCCCCATTGAGCAGGTGCTTCAGCAGGCGATTGATTGGGTGCAGTGTTACCCCTTAAACATCATGATTGATGCACCGCCAGTGCTAGAAAGTGAACAATCGAATTATCCAGCACTGGCGATCGCCGAGCAGGCCTTGACCACCACCATTGCCAACTCTCTCGGCTTAGTGATTACACATCATGTGTTTTGGCAATTGCCCCATGCTGGCCAATATCCTCTACGCTTGATTGCCCAGCTCACGGTTCCACCCCCCTTAGAGCGAATTTCCCTGTTTGAGGTTTTTAACACGGAACCGCCTGAGCACCAAGCGAAGAAACAAGAGACCAAAACTCAATTTGAGCAAGCATTATTTTTGTACTTTTTAGGATTTTACGCTGAAGCTGAATGTCTCTTTGACGAATGTCTCACCCTTAATCCAATGGATATGGTGGCATCGCACTATGTTCAGAACTGCCGCAATGCTTTAGCCACGGCATCCGATTTATCATCACCAACGCAGCAGAATTCATGAGACAGCCTCAAGCTAATGATGTGGTTTTAGGTGGACAGCGGCAGCCGCCCCAAGGCTGGGTGCTCGGTGGCCTAGACGGGGTCAAACGCCGATTGAGCCACCCGTTAGCTCAGATTCGCTGTCAGGCGCTCACGGATGCCATTAACTATGGTGATGCGGGACTCCAATTGGTTTTGGCAGCCTTGGAGCATCCCCAAGCGCAGATCCAATGGACTGCTCATCATGTTTTGCAGCAATGGGCGAACCGGGTTACGCCTTCGATTGAGCGCGATCGCCGCGACCTCAAAACTCTCTTGACCCTCCGCTCCCATAATCCCTGGCCGCTTTTAAGTTGTTTGCAGACCATCACTGCGCATACCCAAGCGGTTAATGGTTTGGCGATTAGTCCAGATCGGCGACATCTAGTCAGCGGCAGCAATGACAAAACCCTTAAGATCTGGTCATGGCCTCAGGGAATTGCGCAAACCACCATTCAGGGGCATTCCGACTGGGTTTCTGCCCTCACTTTTCCGCCATCCTTTGCCAATTCAAGTCGTTCAAGCCAGATGCTCATCAGCAGTAGTATGGATCGCACAATGATGGTCTGGAGTTTCCCAGAAGGGAGTTTGCAGCGCATCCTAACCACACCGGAGCATTTTGTCAAAAGCTTGGCCCTCAGCCCTGATGGTCAGTTACTCATTAGTGGGGGCGTTGATGCCATGTTACATGTTTGGAACCTTGCTACCGGCCAGTCCACATTGCGCTTAAGCCGTCACCAGAGCAGCATTCAGTCGGTTGCGGTCAGCCCTGATGGCCAATGGATCGCCAGTGGCAGTGCCGATGGTGTCATTCATCTTTGGGCGTTAACCACTGGAAAATGGGTCGGCACATTGCAAGGTCATTTGCAGATGGTAACCCAATTGGTTTGGGGGCCAGATTCCCGTATGTTGATCAGCAGCAGTACGGATAAAACAATTGTGCTATGGGATGCTAAGCAACAACGTCTAAGCCATCGCTTTCTGGGGCATTTCGGTGAAGTCTCTTGTGTGACGCTCAGTGATGATGGACGCACTTTATTTAGTGGTGGAGCCGATCGCTTGATTCATATTTGGGATGTTCGCACTCGGCGTTTACGCCATACCTTACGTGGACATCAAACGTCTGTAAATACACTGACGATTACCCCGAATTCTCAACGGATTATCAGTGGAAGTCTTGGTGGAATTGTTAAAATCTGGGGTGTTGAGGGTACATAGTCAATACCAGATCTAAGTGTCTAGAACCCTTAACAATGAAAGCTTCCACCCCTCACCCCCAAACTCAATTTCAGCGTTAGAGTGAAAATGGTTTTGCTGCTGATTGAAAGTTGAGTTAGGGAGAGAATATTATGCGTCAATGCCGAGGTTTTCGTTCGAACTTGAAGTTACTAATACGCATTGGTTTTGGGATCGGTTATCCGGTTTTGGTGTGGTTAATGCCGACTGCCTTGGCAGCAGTCCCAGCCTGCCAATGTTGTGAGCCTGATGGTACGAATTGTAGCTCTTGCTTATGTAATTAATAGCAAAGACTTTTAGCTAGCTAGTGAGTGCCTGGATGAGAATTTAGAGTAAAACTTCCACATCCTCTGGGAAGCGATAATTCTCAAAGCTTTGCTGAATAGCTTTCTGGGCTGAGTTAAGTCGAGCAAACGGGAGCATACCACTTTTGTGATTAATACGTAAGAACTCTCTTTTGCAGTCAAAATCCTAATTTTGATGCTGAGTGTGGTTCATGAGGATATGGGCTACCCGCTGCTGTGGGAAATGCTAGACAAGCAAGGGAACAGCAATAGTACAAAGCGAATGGACTTACTCGACCGTTTTGAGGCTCTGTTTCCAGACGCGAAAATGCTTATCTAACAGGAGACTGGGAATTCATCGGTAGGGAATGGCTTTCATCTCTACTGATTGAAGTCCTCATTCCCTTCCGACAGCGCATCCGGGAAACAGACAAGATGACCCCACCTGTTGATGGCTTGGGTTCTTCCGGCTTTTCTGTCTAGCTGTGAGTAACTTGCGTTACCAAAAGTCCCTCTTCTGGATGGGTACAGCCTTGGCTACTAGTACAGAACGGCAGAAATAAGCCATCCATTCAAAATTCACAGAATGCCTGTTGTACAAGCACTTTGAACTCTGAACTTTGAACTTTGAACTCTGAACTCCGCCTCGCTATACTTAGGTTGGTTTTTTTCTGAGGAACCTACTCTCAAGTGCAACTTTCAAGTCGCACCATTTGAATAGAAACCTACGGTTATA
>JAAHHN010000169.1 GCA_010672165.1 Spirulina sp. SIO3F2
TGCCTATGAAGAATTTGGCGATGAATTTCTGGAGCACCTCAACGGCATGTTTGCCTTTGCCCTCTTGGGATACTCGCCAGCAACGCCTGCTGATTGGGCGCGATCGCCTGGGTATCAAACCCCTCTATTATGCCCAACACGACGGAGCGCTCATCTTTGGCTCTGAGATTAAAACCATCCTTACCTATCCCCAGTTCCCCCGCAGCGTCGATCTAGTCTCCCTCAATGAATATTTGAGTTTTGAATATGTGCCCACGCCCCGCAGCATGTTCCAGGGCATTGCTAAGCTCCCTCCTGGCCATGCCCTCAGCTATCAGGCGGGGCAGCTCAAAACTTGGCAATATTGGGATATGAACCTGGCCCGGAGCGAGAATATCCAGCCCAAACCCACAGCAGACTATGAGGCAGAATTATTAGAAATTTTGCGGGAGTCGGTGCGCAAGGAGATGGTCAGTGATGTGCCCGTGGGGGTGCTGCTGAGTGGGGGGCTCGATTCAAGTGCGATCGCGGCCATGATGGCCCAGCTCGCCCCTGGCCATATCAAAAGTTTTTCGATTCGCTTTGATGAGCCCTCCTTTGATGAATCTAGCTATGCCCGCCAGGTGGCAGATTATCTGCAAACGGAGCACCATGAGCTGACGCTGACCCCTCAACTCACCCAAGAACTTGTCCCCCAACTGGGTACTGTTCTCGATGAGCCGCTGGGGGATTCTTCAATTATTCCAACCTTTCTGCTCTCCCAATTCACCCGCCGCCATGTCAAGGTAGCTTTGGGGGGTGATGGTGGAGATGAATTGTTTGGTGGCTATTCCACTCTCCAAGCCCATCGCCTGGTGGAATATTATGAGCGCTTGCTACCCAGCCCGGTGCGCCATCATTTGATCCCTTGGTTTGTGGATCGTCTACCAGTGTCATTTGACAACATTAGTTTTGATTTCAAAGTCCGCCGTTTCATTGCAGGGCGAGGTGTTTCTCTGATGATGCGGCATCATCAGTGGCTGGGCTCGTTCACCGTGGCTCAAAAGCGTCAGCTTTTACAACCTTGGACACAACTCCAGGAAAAAGACACCTATCAAATTGCCTTTAATCATCAGCAATGCTCTCAAGCCCAGGAAGCGTTGAATCAATTGCTTTATTGCGATATGAAACTCTATCTTGAAGGGGATATTTTGACCAAGGTTGACCGAGCAAGTATGGCGAATTCTTTAGAAGTGCGTGTGCCGCTGCTCAATCATACACTTGTTGAATATGTTGCTCAAATGCCCCATCGGCTGAAGCTAAAGGGCTTAACCACCAAATATATTCTGCGTCGAGTGCTGCGCGATCACCTCCCCAAAAACATTATTGGCCGGGGCAAAAAAGGCTTCAATATGCCCGTGGCCAAATGGTTGGCGGGGCCGTTGCGCCCCCTGGTTGAAGACATGCTCTCAACCGAGCGTCTACGGCGGGAAGGATTTTTTGAAGCAGACTACGTGCAACAGCTTTGGCATGAACATCGCCAAGGCCAAAAGGATCACCGCAAGCTCCTATGGACATTGCTGATCTTTGAGCTGTGGCATGAGCATTGGATGAAGTGAACAAGCTCAGGGTCAATGGCGCGATGTCAGTAAAGCTTCTTGACGCTGGCGTTGACCCCATTTCTGTTGTGGTGATAGTAGCGTCTTTTGACCCACAGCCAGGATCGATACGCCAAAGGGAAGATTCAGCCAAGGGGCAAGGGTGACATCCAAGGCAAAAATCCAGGTCAAGATGGTATTGGTTAATCCTGGTGTTAATTCATTTTCATTTTTGACATTCAACTGCAACCCATCAATCAGCTTGCGTGCTGCCCAAATGGGGAAAAATAGTAGGTAATTAAAAAAAGTAGATTCAACAATGCTAAATCCTGCGGCTTGGATTTTAAGCAGAATTTGCCGCCTACGGTAGCGTCGCTTGTGGTGACTAATGCGATCTTGCAAACCCCACAGGATTTGGAAGGCGGGCACCATAATAATGACAATCCCTTGGCTCTTTAATACCCGGTGAATTTCGGCGATCGCTTGGTCATCATCGTCGATATGCTCAATAATATCTGTGGCAAACACAACATCAAAGGTGTTGTCGGGGAAGGGTAAAGCACAGGCATCGCCCTTTAATACTTCGCCCAAACCCTTCTGGGTGCAAAACTGGATTGCATCATCACTGAAATCCAACCCTTTAACCTGTGTGAAGCCCATTTGTTTAAGCAGACGAAGGTTCGTTCCCGTCCCCGATCCCACATCGAGAATCTGAGCATCCAGCGGCAACGCAAGACGAGTAATAAGTTTGCGGAGTAAACGTCGCCGTCCCACAAACCACCAATGGCTCTGTTCAACTTCGGTTTCTAAGGCGTAAACTGCGCGTTCCACAGAAAATTCCTACCTCACTGGTAATTTCACTCGGTTGATTAAGCGTAACCCATCTATTCCAGACTACAATGCATAAGCCCTATCATTATGCTAGGTGTAGGACTCGGGGCCAGGTGAGCGAGCCATCTTGGTGAGCTAGGCGCGTCAGCCCCGCGCTGTACCGAAGGTGAGCGTCGGGAAGGATAGCGCAGCGATAAGGAGTAGCACCCTTGAAATCAGGCTGCGCAGCAGCCAGTGAAAGGAGTGCTCGACGCATCGCTAATGGTGCAATTGGACTTAGAAAAAGTATGATGCTACGGTTTAAGGTGTTGCAAAGCTGAAAAAGCTGGCAACATCAACAAATTATTACCTTTAAAGCAAGTGGGGTTGGGCATCGCCTCACTACAAAAACGCGAAGTCTCGGCAACGGGATGGGGAAGCCCCCGCTCTATGCACTGCATGAGCGCCGGGAGTATGTCACTAATGAATGAGCAATATGAATGGGCAAGGTGCGCGTTGGCGAATTGGCATTTGTGCCACGCTGATGCTCTTCGGCTGTAGTAGCCTACGCCATTGGCTCTTCAAGTCTAACGCCCTAGACTTGGGCTGGTTCGACCAGGCGGTCTACCTGATTAGTCGCGGCCAGCCCCCAATTGTTTCGTTTTCGGGCTACCACATCCTCGGGGATCATGTAGCGTGGTTGTTTTATCCCATTGCCTTGCTCTATCGCCTCTATCCCGATGTTCATTGGTTGTTTGCTATCCAGGTGTTGGCGTTAGCGGCCGGAGGGGCAGGAGTTTGGTATTTGGCAAGGCAGGCGGGACTGGATGAACGTCGAGCTGATCTACTGACATTGGTTTACGCCCTCTATCCGTTGGTTTTCAATATCAACCTGTTTGATTTCCACTTGGATGTGCTGGTCATTCCAGGGGTGCTCTGGGCGGTTTGGGCGGTGCGGGCAAATGTGCCATGGCTCTTTGGGCTGGCGATCGCGCTCATCCTAGGCAGCAAAGCGGTGTTAGCCCTTACTGTGGTGGGACTGGGTCTGTGGCTAGTGGTGGGGGAAAAACGCCCTTGGTACGGCGCGATCGCCCTTTTCAGCGGTATGGCTTGGTTCATCCTAGCTACTCAGGTGATTGCACCCCATTTTGCTGGCGCTGCTGCCACCGCTGAGATGACCGATGGACGTTATGCTCACCTGGGCAGTTCTATTCCCGAAATCGTCCAGACGCTCTTGCTCAAGCCTCATCTGGGTTTACAGCTTCTCTTCAGTTTGCCCAATTTAGAATATCTGCTGCTGCTCTGTGCGCCCTTGTTTTGGATTTTTGTGCCGCGCCATCTTAGTCCATTGATCGGAGCCGCTCCCGCCCTGTTGTTGAATTTGCTTACGCCTTATCAAGCCCAGAAAGACCTGGTGCATCAATATTCCGCACCGATTTTACCCTTTTTGCTGTTGATCGCGATCGCGGTGCTGGCAGCGGGTCAGGGTTGGTTGCGTCGCCCCCGCTGGATTTTGACCTGGTCAGCGATCGGTTTTGTTGCTCTAGCTAAATACGGTAATTTTGCGGGGCTCTATCTGGAAACCTGGGATACGGCGGCAGCGACCCGAGCCGCGATCGCCCAGGTTCCCCCCCATGTTCCCGTCTTGACCCTCAGCCATATCGCGCCCCATCTTACCCATCGCGCTACGCTCCAACTTGCCACGGAAGCATCGACTACGCTCGACCCAGAACAGTTCCAAGCTGTATTGCTCGATACCCACCATCCAGGTTGGGGCAGTTCACCGGAGGTGGTGCAGTATTGGGTGGAGCAGTTGACTGGTTCGCCTCAGTTTGAGATGCAATATCACAAAGATGGGGTGATGTTGTTTGGCCAGAATTGAAAATCTTATAGCCGATATCAAGCGACGCTTCTATCAATAGGATTCGTTACCTTCTTATTGATAAAAACTACTAACCGCGATCGCCTCTAAACGCCCTTGGTTAATCCGCCACGCGCAGTCTGCGATCTTGCTCAACTCCCCCGCATCATGGGTCACAATCAATAAAGTCCAATGCTCTTTAAGCCGTTCGAGGAGCTTAACCAATTGCAATCGCATTGACCAATCCAAGCCCGCAGTTGGTTCGTCCAACAACAAAATATTCGGCTGACGAATCAGTTGCACTGCCAACGCCAGCCGCCGCTGCTGACCACCACTGAGGTTATGGGGAGCAGTAGAGAGGGAGAGATGATCGAGGCCAACTTCCTGGAGGGCTGTATGAATATTTTCGCTGTTGAGTTCCGGATGCCCCAAACGCAACTCTTCAATGATCGTACCGCCGCAAAAATGACGTTCCGGAAACTGAAAAACTAAGCCTGCAAGATATTGCAGCTCGTAGTCATCTAAAACCTGGCTGCCCCATTCCACTAAACCAGCTGTGCGTTCAGCCAAACCCGCCAAAATTTCCAACAAAGTTGATTTCCCTGAGCCACTTGGCCCCACCACTAACCCGAGTTGTTGAGGGGCCAGCTTCAGGTTAATATCCTGCAAAATGGGAGTAGCAGCAGCGGGTGGATGATATGACAAATGAGTCAGGGTGAGCATTCCAGGCCAAACAGCTCCAATAGAGCAGCCAAAACAATCTCCTTAAGGTAGCACCTTTGTGGATTGGAACTTGCCCCGAGACGATCGCGTCTTTGACCTTACTCCCATCACTCCTGCCCCACTCACGCTATCCACACATTCACGAGCCAACAACACGATGACTTTCCCTCGCTTTCCCTCCCAACGTCTCCTGAGCCTCGGGGCTGCCACCCTCCTTGCCACCCTCTCTTGGGGGACGGCTGCCTGGGCGGGTGATCCGTTTCGGGGTAATGACAACCCTAGTAACATCAGTGACCAAACTGAAGACGCCTTTGAAGCGATGTTTAAAGAGGGGGACTACCCCCGCGCCCAGCAGATTATCGATAGGGTTCGGAATGATTCTGATCCGCTGGTTCCGGCGTTGCAAGCTGCTTTGGCCTATAACCTTGATGGCCAAATCCAGGATAATAATAACTATGTGGAGCGGACGCGCAATGCGGCGCAGAGCCTGATTGACAATGCAGGTTCCCCGCAAGATGAGCTACGGGGTAATCTTTATCTGGCGGCGGCGGCCTTTATGGAAGGGGCTTATAACTTCAAAGCAGATGAGGACTATGTTGCAGCCGCCCTCAAAGTTCAGGAAGTTCTGGGACATCTCCGTCAGGCGGAACGGGTGGAATCAGAAGCAGGTCTCACTGATCCTGAACTGAACCTTCTCAAGGGCTACATTGAGCTATTGCTAGCGGTGAATTTGCCCCTCTCCAATCCCAATAATGCGATCGCTAACTTTAAAGATAAAGCTGCTCCTAAATATTTGGTGGATCGGGGGATTGCGATCGCTTATCGCGATCTCGGTAACAAAGCTGGTAATAACGATGTTGGTAAAGCCAGTGAGTTTTATGAATTAGCTGAAAGCCATATTGACGATGTCCTCGGCGTTGCCCCCAACAACCCTGAAATAAAGTACCTTAAAGCCCAAATTCTCCATGAGTGGGGTAAGCTTTCAGGTCAGGAGAACAAGGATATGTTAGAAGAGGCAATTGAGCTGTTTGAGGCAGCTTTGGAAGAAGACGAACAACTCCCAATAGAAACTCCTGCTCAGATTCGTCATGAATTAAGGATTGCTCAAGCCGCAATAGCTCAGATGTAAAGCTTAGACAGCTTGAGAAAGAACGTTTTTGAGATGTTGTAGGGGCAACTCTTCATGGTTGCCCCTAATTCTTGTGTAGAGATTCAGGTCTCCTAACTCTGTAAATCTTCTGCCATCGAATTCATGTTAACCAATAATCAAGTTTTTGGCGGCAACCACCGTAACTCTCGCTGTCCCTTAGTCGTATGACTCAACCGAATCTCGTGATATTGCGGTGGCAGATAAGGCAAACGCTCTGACCATTCGATCGCGCAAATCCCTGGTTCAAACTCTTCCCCTTCCCAATAGAGTTCTGGGTAGAGTTGCGCTGCTCCTGTCTTGTCTAAGCGATAGAGGTCAAAGTGATACAGCGGTATACGGCCCTCATGATATTCATTAATCAACGTAAAGGTCGGACTAACAATCGCTTCTGTAATACCCAAACCCTGACCCAAACCTTGGATCAGCGTCGTCTTACCCGCTCCCAGCTCCCCAAACAGCAGCAGTACCGTGCTCGCTGGTAGCAATCTTCCCAACACCTGACCCCACGCCTGAGTTGCTGCCGCATCAGGAAGCACAATTGGTTCAATGGTCATAATGCGGCCAATGTTATAGATGGATCACCATCTCTTCGTCTCTGATGGTCTTAAAATTATGCGTCTTGCCATACCAACGCAGCAACACCCGAGCCAAACGCTGGTGATTATGGCGCACATAACCCGTGTCAAGATCCTCATCCAAGATATGAGCCGAGATAATTCGTCGTCCCAATTGGAGTGTCTCGCTGCGATCGACAAAAACTGGATGGGAATTCTCTTGAGAATAGCGGATCAGGGCTTGGGCGGAGGGAGAGCGCCGATTGACAATCACCGCATCAAAAATCCGTTGTCCACAGACGCGATCGATCGCGGCAATGTGGTCACTGAGGGTGTAGCCATCGGTCTCCCCAGGTTGGGTCATAATGTTACAGACATAGACCCGCGGCACGTTCCGCGACGCGATCGCTTGGCGGATTTCTGGAACCAGAAGATTGGGAATCACACTGGTATAAAGGCTGCCTGGCCCCATAACAATGAGATCTGCCTCTTCAATCGCTTTAACCACAGCAGGCACAGCCGGAGGATTCTCGGGTGTGCAACCAACATTAAGAATCTTGCCTGGAGCATGGGGAATTTGTGACTCTCCTTCAACAAAACTGCCATCCTCCATTTCGGCCCAAAGACGGACATCACTAAGCGTCGCAGGCAACACCCGCCCTCGAACGGCCAACACCTTGGAACTGGCCGCCACTGCTTGTTCGAGATCGCCAGTAATTTCAGTCATTGCAGTGAGAAATAAATTCCCGAAGCTATGACCTGATAATCCATCTCCCGCATTGAAGCGATATTGAAATAATTCCGTTAAGAGTTTTTCTTCAGCCGCCAAGGCCGCGACGCAATTCCGTAAATCGCCAGGTGGCAAGATCCCCATCTCCCGTCGTAGTCGCCCAGAAGATCCCCCATCATCTGCCACTGTGACGATCGCAGTGATATTCGAGCTGTAGTCCTTCAGACCTCGCAGTAAGGTTGAGAGGCCTGTCCCCCCGCCGATCGCCACAATCTTCGGTCCCCGGTTCAGCCGCCGTCGTGCCAGCAATACATCCACCAGTTCTTCTTCGCTCTCAGGTTGCAGCACATCCGTAATCGAGTCAAAACTCCGGGACTGGCCCCAAAACACCAAGACTAAACCCAGTACCAGTGCCAGGGGACCCGAAATTGAATTTGGGATGATTTGGGTTAAGGTTCCCAGCAAACTCGATATCAGATCCATCAAACGATAAATCGGAGTTAAACCAACCCAAGTGGCTGCCCCTAACACCATCAACCCAAAACCAGTCACACTTAAAAACAGCCAACGCTTAATCAGTAATCCTGGGGCAAGCCATTTGAACCAATGGTTGAACTGGCGTGGCGTCCGACGGCTCACAGCCGTGAGATGATATTTTTCGACCTTGATGGTGCGAAGGGCTTGTTGGAATAGGCTAAGGGACATAGGAATATAGCGTTAAACGGATCACATTGAGGGGCAAAGTTGTCAGTGCGCTGGGTTCACTCTTATTGTTCTTGGCCCAACAGGTATCGCAATACTGAAAACTGTTAGGGTCATCACAAAATGAGAGAATCGCTTGCGCAAAAATCACCTAAAGCTCACCGGAGTTGTTAAACAGCTGCCCAATCTCGTGTTAAACGGTCATTAATCGTAATGCTTAAGATTAACTCACTCAGCTTAATCGACATTTGGCGATGGCCCGAAAATTTCTTTGGCTTAACTTATCGCATCTTTGTAGAGCCACTATTGTGATGATTGCTTCTAATTTGCAGCTCCCCGAGACAAAAATCCGGATTCTTGGGATTGATCCAGGCTTAGCACGGGTGGGTTTTGGTACGATCGCCACAGCCCCAGAAACGCTACCGAGCGCGATCGACTTTGGCATTATTGAGACTCAGCCCAAGGTTCCTATTGGCGATCGTCTCAATACGATTTATGAAGATTTGCACACATTAATCGGCCAAACGCAACCAGATTTGATCGCGATCGAGAAGCTCTTTTTCTATCGCATGGGCAATACCATCCCCGTAGCTCAGGCCCGAGGCGTAATTCTGCTCGTTATCGCCCAAAACCAAATTCCTTACATAGAATTCACCCCTGCTCAGGTTAAGCAGTTCCTCACGGGTTATGGCAATGCCCAAAAAATTGAGGTGCAAGAGGCAGTGGCGCGGGAATTGAATTTAACAGAGATTCCCCGGCCGGATGATGCAGCAGATGCCCTGGCACTAGCATTAACAGCGAAGTTTAGTGCTCAGGGGTAGTTTTGAACTATAGAAAGAATGCCCCCGTGCTTACCTCAATTGGATTTTGGGCAACTACGGGGGGAGATTAAATATTCGTTTGTTCTACTTTCTAAAAGTATCAACTATGACTTCTTCGGGGTTGGCTTCTTGAACAATTTTTCAGCGTTTTGTGCTAAGACGCCAATCGTCACAATCAACATTCCCAAAATTTGCCACTTGTTCAAACTTGATTGAATCAGCAGCCAGGATAGCAACGAGGTGAGTGCTGGCCCAGTTGCACCGACGATTGAAGCGCGGGCTGCCCCGATGTAACGAATACCAATGTTATTGGTTAAATAGCTAATTAAGGTCAGCCCCCCCAGAACTAAGCTAAATATCCCAATCCCTACCGACTTAGACATATCAATCACTATATCGATAGTGTCTGGTAGGTCAAACACAAGCAGTGGTAAAACGCTTAAGGTACAAAAGGCCAAAATCACACCGAAGTTAATCACGCTAAACGGAACCGGGTGCAAACGCTTAGTGCAGGCTTGGATCTGCAACACATGCAAGGCAAAGGTAATCCCTGCACCCAATGCATAGATAATCCCCGTACTCGAAAGCCTGACATCACCAGTAATACCGGACAACGTAATTAAGGCAATGCCTAGAAAGACGATGAAAGTCGCCGTCCAGCGAATGATAGAGGGTCGATCGCCGAAGTTGATCCAAGCACCAAAAACCGTGACGATAGGAAACACAAAAAAGAGGGTTAAGGCGACACCTGGCGTTAATGAGCCGAGCGCCATATAAATCAATGCCGATGAAGCAAAGAGGAAAAAGCCACAACTGGTGACATTCCAGAATGCGCGGCGATCGCCAGAGCGCAAGAATTGCTGAATTTCCTGCCAACTCGATGGATAGAGGTATTGCGACAGGATGGCCATCGTTGGTACAACAACCACCATACGCAAGAACAAGATAAACAGAGAGTTCCCAAAGTTAGGGGAAATCACCCCGCCCATCTCAAATTGACCAAACAGCGATGAGGTATTGAGGATGATTGACATCACCACATTCTGTAAAGACAGGAAAAATGAAGACATCAACACCAAAATAAAGCCAAGCTGAAGCTGAGAGAAACCAACCTTTTTCTTTGTGGCTTTGGGTGTAGACTTGGGCGGTGCAGGACGAACAGATGGTTGTTGAGCAGTTTGTCGTTGAACCGGCCGCGGCTCTTTTTGTAGCGGCAGTTCCGGCTGACGCTCAGGGACAACCACGCCCTGATTATAGGTTTGGGGCGGCATAACCGGCGGTGGGGACTTGACCAAACTACTATCTGCCTGGAGTTCTGCCCGGATTCGACTCACCAGGGCATCTAAAATGACTTGTGCTTGCTGCTCCAGACTATACATCTGACCCAACTGCTGGGACAGCGTACTTTGATAGGAACTCACATCCTGCTCTAGGGTACGGAATGTTGTTCGCAGCGTCGTATCTAAAGACGTGATCATACGATAGGCATTCTCATTATATTGGCTGAGATTGCCGTCACCTAGACTGCTTTGACCTAAAGCTGGCAACTCTTCTCCTTCCGCAGGCAAAGCCGTTTGATTGCGGATATAGGCTAAGAGTTGCTCGGCAATCGCAGGGGCCAGCTGCTGGGCCAGCTCCTGCTGTTGGGTCAGTTGTTCCTCACGCTGGCGATTCAGCGACTCAGTCTCCGCCAGCAAATGCATTTTGCGCTCTTGCAGTTGTTCAATCTCTTGGGTCAACTGTTGCACCAGGCTGTGCTTGAGGTGTTCGAGTTCCTCAGTGATTCCTCTCAGGCTCTGTTTTGCGTCGTCTTCAGTCATCTCCATGCCCAAATCATCGGGTTGTCTATCCTGTTGCCCCATAATGCTTAACCTTATAAAAATAAGGTTCGCTACTCTACAGTCACTCGTTGGTTTACTTGAACTAGCAGGTATGCCTCCGTCACTGTGCCTTGACTTAACTCTACAGACTATCGGTATTGTATCCCGTTAGGCTAAGGGGTTTTAACCCGAGATGCAACGACTTTTTACGAATTCTTTATTGCGTGACCAGAGAAAATAGCGAGTTTCAGTTGTTCGAGTAGAATTGCCCGTAGAACTGAACGTCACAACAGAGCGCGATCGCACTCCTACCGAATCGTGAAGTATTTCTTCTTATCAGATGGCTGGCAAATTGGTCGAGTTTGGGAGCAGGGTGGCAAGGATTATCGCCGTCGCCATAAAATCCAGCGCTTGAATTTGGGTGTCCAGGAAGGTCAGGAGGTATTGTGGCTCTACGCAGTCGAAGACAATGTGCTGATGCTTGAAGTGACCCCCGGAGAAACGGCTGCCCCACAATCCCTGGGTCAAGTCATTCTCAAACGGTTAATTGATGCTGAAGCAGTCATTGCTCGACTCAATGACGCTGAGACCTTAATTCGTCCAGTCTTGGGCGATCAGCCATCCTGAGCGGTTCCTTGCAAACCCCTCTCAGAATCGTTTACACTTCTTTAGACATCTTCCGATTTTGATACGGCATTTGCTTAGGGCAGCCGCCAATCCAAGCGCGACTTTCTGACCGCTGGTTTGCACCAGAGCTGTATTGCTAGGCAGATCCAGAGATAAAAATCTGACTAGACAATCTTATTTATAAATAGGAGGAGCGTAGTCGATGGGACTACCTTGGTACAGAGTACACACAGTCGTCCTGAATGACCCAGGGCGACTGATTGCTGTGCATTTAATGCATACTGCCCTGGTCGCGGGTTGGGCTGGCTCCATGGCACTTTATGAGCTAGCGATTTACGACCCCAGTGACCCTGTTCTCACCCCCATGTGGCGTCAAGGCATGTTTGTCATGCCCTTTTTGGCCCGTTTAGGGGTTGATTCTTCTTGGGGGGGCTGGAACGTCACGGGTGAACCTTATGTTGACCCAGGGTACTGGTCATTTGAAGGCGTGGCGATCGCCCATATCGTCCTTTCTGGGTTCTTGTTCCTAGCAGCCGTTTGGCACTGGGTTTTCTGGGATCTAGAACTCTTTGTTGACCCTCGAACCGGGGAACCGGCGCTAGACCTCCCCAAGATGTTTGGCATTCACTTGTTCCTCTCCGGACTTCTCTGTTTTGGTTTTGGGGCATTCCACCTCACAGGTCTTTTCGGCCCAGGGATGTGGGTTTCTGACCCTTACGGTCTTACCGGCCATGTGCAACCTGTTGCACCAGAATGGGGACCAGCTGGGTTTAACCCCTTCAACCCAGGCGGGATTGTGGCTCACCACATTGCAGCTGGAACCGTTGGCATTATTGCAGGGGTTTTCCACCTTTCAGTTCGACCACCACAACGCCTCTATAAGGCGCTCCGCATGGGGAATATTGAGACCGTACTTTCTAGTAGTATTGCTGCGGTGTTCTTTGCTGCGTTCGTAGTCGCCGGTACCATGTGGTATGGCAGTGCTGCCAGCCCCATTGAACTCTTTGGTCCCACCCGCTATCAGTGGGATCAAGGCTACTTCCAACAGGAGATTCAACGCCGTGTTGATGCGGATATTTCCGCAGGTGCAAGTGCGTCCGAAGCTTGGTCAAAGATCCCTGATAAGTTAGCCTTCTATGACTACATTGGCAACAGCCCTGCTAAGGGTGGTTTGTTCCGTGTCGGCCCAATGGTTGATGGTGATGGCATTGCCACTGAGTGGCTGGGTCATCCCGTTTTCCGTGATAGCGATGGTACCCAGGTGTTTGTCCGCCGGATGCCCAACTTCTTTGAGACCTTCCCTGTGGTGCTCACCGATGCTGAAGGTAAAGTCCGTGCGGACATTCCCTTCCGTCGTGCTGAATCCCAATACAGCTTTGAGCAGTCTGGCTTGACAGTCAGCTTCTACGGTGGCGCACTCGATGGTCAAACCTTCGATGATCCTGTGCAGGTGAAGCAGTACGCCCGTAAGGCTGAATTGGGTGAACCCTTCACCTTTGATCGTGAAACCCTTGGCTCTGATGGGGTATTCCGCACCTCTACCCGAGGCTGGTTTACCTTCGGTCATGCGGTCTTTGCGCTACTGTTCTTCTTTGGCCACATTTGGCATGGTTCTCGAACTCTGTACCGCGACGTATTTGCTGGTGTGGGTGCTGACCTTGAGGAACAAGTGGAATGGGGCTTGTTTGCGAAAGTGGGTGACAAAACCACTCGTACAAGCGCCTAGATTTCCTGTTACCGCCTGATGAAAACATCAGTACGTAATAGTCATTAATTAAAAGAGCGATCGCAGTTGTGCAATCGCTCTTTTTTTACGGTCTAATCCACAGAACGCTGACCACATCAGCGCTAATCAGCTCCCGTTTGATGGCATAATACGAGGGATGTTTAAACTAATTTTAAGAACAAGGCTATGGATATTCTGACGTTAGGTTGGGTTGCGGTATTGTCCCTCTTCACTTGGTCAATCGCAATGGTGGTATGGGCTCGGAATGGATTCTGAACTTTTTGCAAATATTTCGATTCTTGATCTGCTCTTTTTAGTGGCGCTCACACTTCTCGTTGCCATTAGTGGCGGGGTCATTTATCTTTCAACAGTTGAGTGGCGCGATCGTCGTCGTCAGAGCCAAGACAAAAAATTAAGTAAGTAATTTTTCGCATCAAGCTGAGGCAGGGAAGGGTTTAACACCCTCCCCTGCTTTGCATTTTATGCTGACAACACACGCCCCCATCTAGCTGTTTAGCTATGTCACACAGTAGTCTGTCTTTAAGACAATTCAGGCGTTGCCAGCGTATTCGCCAGCTTATCCGCTAAGCCAGCGATCCAGATTTCATCTTGCTGGGTGTAACTCCGGGGCGCATTTGCTCCTAGAATCAGTGCTCCTTCATTACCAAGGGGCTGACAGATCAGACCTTGGGTATTTTCCGGTAAATAATCAAACTCAATCCGTCCTGGATAAAGTTTGAGCGCCACCAAATAAACAGGCTTTTGTTCGCGCATTACCCGTTTGAGAATTGCCTTGGGGGTGACATCAGGCTTGGGGGGCAAGATGCCTCGCCGCAGCAAAACCCGACCCTGATAATAGACAACCAGCGATCGCGTCACTGTATTGGTCAGAAGCAAATGAGACGCCCAAGCAAGTTCTGTTTTAATCGTCTCTGGCAAATCAGCGGCAAACTCCAGTACTTCTTCACCGATTAGTTCCACAGCTTCGGGTGGTTTCGGCTGTACCCGCTGCCAAAGCAATCCTGTCAAGATCAGCAATGCACTCAGAAATACGCCCAACGCATCCGATCGCGCCTGAGTCGTGGTCAACTCTGGGGTAAACAGCCGATTTCCTAACAACAACAAACCCCCAAGCCCTCCCACAACAAGCGGTAATTGACGAAGCACCCGATTTGGATCAGCAGTCATGAATTTTCCTACAGCAATGAAATCTCTCTAGATTGTACGGAGTGGTTTACGGTTTGCCTACTTAATTTTAGGAGTGAGAAAACCCAAATCCCTACCTTGCGTTAGGAGCTTGCGGTAAATTACTAGATGTAAACAGAAAGAAGCGTTCAACGAAGGGATTGAGGTCATGGTTATGGGGCAGAGATTTACCACCATTGCAGCATTACTGACCATGGGTTGGGGCTGGAGCATTGCTTTGGGCTCAGCAACCCAAGCCCAATCCTTCAAAACAATAGGTAGAGGCATTGCGAGCTGCCCACAGGTTAGCGGTCTAGCTCAAGAACATGCGCAACTTGCTTTGCCTGTTGAATCAGCACTCTGCCTTTGGGACATCTCTCCAGAAACACATTTAGGTAAACCCTCTCTATCGACGCTGGGTAACAAACAGAGTCTAGATGGTCTCTATACCAACAACCTAGATGCCGCTAGCGATCTTCAAGCGGGTCTTCAAGCCTACCAACAAAGGGATTTTGAGACAGCCCAACGTTTTTTAATCAGTGCTCTTCAGCATGATCCCGGCATGGGAATGGGCTACTACCTCCTGGGTAATGTGTATTTCCAAAAGGGTCATGCGGGCGATGCGATCACAGCTTACCAGTCAGCAGTGAGTTTGGAACCCCGTATGACCGCCGCCTATTACAACCTGGGTCTAGCCTTACTGCGTCAAGGCAATCTTAATGCAGCAGCATCTCAGTTCGAGCGGGTTACCTTCCTCGAACCGGAGTTGCCCACTGGCCATTACAATCTCGCGTTGACCCTAGATAACCTGGGGCAGGATGATGCCGCCAGTCTGATTTACCGCGAGGTGATTCGCCTTGACCCAGACTTTGCCCGAGCCTATTACAACCTCGGCTTGATTGTAAATCAGGGCGGCGAGGCGGCTGAAGCATTAGTACTCTTCAACGAAGCGATTCGCGCTGACCCTAATTTGGCTGCTGCCCATTATCAAGCGGGTCTGATTTATTCCCAGCAAGGTGATTTAGAACAGGCGCTGGATAGTTTGGGGGTGGCCACGACCCTAGAGCCCGAGAATGCCCAAGCTCAATATAACCTTGGTGTTGTCTATGCTGAGCTGGGCAAATATAAAGCGGCGGAAAAACGCTTTGAGCTAGCGCTGAGCCTTGACCCAGACAACGCTAGTGCATACCAGCAGGTGGGGGCTGCCCAAATTGAGCGGGGTAATACCCAAGCGGCGATTCAATCTCTAGAGACGGCACTCCGTTTAATCCCAGATGATCCCCTCACTCATTACAACTTAG
>JAAHHN010000017.1 GCA_010672165.1 Spirulina sp. SIO3F2
CAACCCAATAAGCCCATACGCAGAGGATCTCGCTGGCGAAGCACAGGGTGAATGCAAGTGTGGTGGGTTTGGGCTTGGGCATAGAGACAACTACCGTCAAGAGCACTTAAACTATACATAACCTCAAAATCATCAATGCCTAAGCATTGCGGGTTAACCTGAACAACGATGTGATCCGAACAACGGAGGGGGCGGCGAAACTGAGCTGAACAGTGGGTAATTGGTAGTGCATGTTCTGGATCAGTCAAGAATTTTTGCAGCGGTAAACCCATTGCACCTAAGGCTGCCTCATAGGCGATATGGCACAAATGCAACGTATTGGCGAAATACATTACGCCTGCGGCATCCGTATCACCCAGGCAAATTGTATAAGGATAGTAGAAGGTCATAATCACTAAAGATAAGCGGAAATAGGTCTAAATTCCCTACAACACTGGTCATCAATGTTCATTTTTTGACCCTGGAGCGATCGCTCAAACAATTGTCCAGCAGGACTTTCCTGATTCAAATCCTATGCAACCCAGTGGAATATAGGCAGCCGTTCTGTTCTTCGTTAACATTGTGGCAACGCAACAAGTGACATAGTGGTGTACCTCAGTTTTGTGCTTGAATTGCTAGCATTACTTCATAAATGGTTACATTTAACCGGTCAGTATGATTACATCTCACTGGTCTCTGTCTACTTCTAATCAGGTTAGCGCTACACTCCGATGTGTAGACTTTATGCCCAGCAGCGCGATCGCCTGCTGTGGTGTGGAAATGGTCTATCAAACGGGAGCCCAAGCTGTGCCGGTTTTGCACGGGATCGACCTCCGTGTCAATCCGGGAGATATCCAACTCCTGATGGGTCCCTCTGGCTCTGGCAAGACAACGTTGCTCTCGATTATGTCGGGCTTACTCACCCCCACACGAGGTAAGGTTCACTTGCTCGGACAAGAGATCACGAAGATGAAGCGCAAACAACTCGCGCAGTTTCGCCGCGAACATATTGGCTTTATTTTCCAAGGCTTTAACCTCTTTCCCGCTTTGACCGCTCTCGAAAATGTCGAAGTGGCGCTCAAAATGAAGCGGAACCCCAGCCCTAGAGCGCGTCGTGAGGAGGCGGCTGACTGGCTCGATAAAGTGGGTCTTGGGCATAAGCTCCACGCCCTGCCCCGAGATCTCTCCGGTGGCCAACAGCAACGGGTGGCGATCGCCCGTGCTTTAGTCGGTCAACCCTGCCTGATTATGGCGGATGAACCCACAGCAGCCCTAGACTCCCAAAGTGGTCATGCCGTTATTGAACTCCTCCGCCGCTTGGCAAAAGAAGACAAAATAACGGTGGTGATGGTGACCCATGACGCCCGGATTCGGGATGTTGCCGATCAGGTCACGTATCTCGAAGATGGTATCCTACTACGCAACCATCCTGAGGTGGCTGCCATGACTTGGTGAGCGATCAATGCTACGAATTGAGATCTGTCTCACTGTTGCCGTTGACCGAGATTTTAAACGCTCTGGAGGGCGTTTCCATTGGGGGCATTGTGCATCAACCGATGCGGCTAGCTCAGATTTATCGCGAAATTAATTATTGATCGTGAAATCATTACAACTGCCCATTCTGAATCATGACCACGCTCACCCAAGCTCAGTCACAGTACGCAACATTTCTAGACACGTTCCAAAGTCTTGTGCTCAGCACAGTCACACCAGAGGGCTTACCCCAAGCTAGCTACGCTCCTTTTGTACGGGATGCTGAAGGGAATTTCTATATTTTTGTCAGTGGTTTGGCGGCCCATACTCAAAACCTGCACTCACAGCCAGTGGCCAGCATCCTCTTTATTGAAGATGAACAAGATTGTCAAAACTTCTTTGTCCGCCGCCGTCTCACCTACGACTGTACTGTGTGTTGGCTCACACGCGAAACGCCGGAATGGGACGCGATCGTGTCCCAATTCCAAGCTCAATTTGGTGAGATTATTGGATTATTAAGGGGGTTGCAAGATTTTCAGATTGCTGGTCTAGAGCCGCAATCCGGCCGCTTTGTGGTAGGGTTTGGCGCAGCTTACGCCATTGAGGGGAAAGATTTGAGCCAGTTAGTGCAGCTCAAGGGGAAAGCGTAATCAAAACTCGGGATCTGCTAATACTGTTGGTGGCAGATCCTGTCGCTCGATGCGAACCTGCTCAAGACGTGGGCCATCCACCTGTGTAACGGTGAGGCGTAAATTTCCGTACACTAGCATCTCCCCAGCTTGGGGAACCCGTTGCAAATGATAGAGCAAAAATCCACTTAATGTTTGATATTCCTCCGTGAGGGGAAATGCGAGGTCAAGCTTTTCATTGACCTCTTCAAGATCAAGCTGGGCCGGCACCACAAAAGTCTGATCATTGAGCACCTGAATTTCAGTGCTGGGGTCATCAGGCTGAAATTCTTCCCCCAAAATTTCAGCAATCAGATCATCAAGGGTCACCAGTCCCGCTGTGCCGCCAAATTCATCAACGACCATTATCATCTCTTGATGCGATCGCTGCATCAGATGTAAAACATCCCCTAGGAGGATGGTCTCGCCAATAAAACGAGGGGGGCGTACCCAGGGTTGAATCGGGGTTGTCGCTGTGAGCTGACCTTGAGCGAGGGGGAGCGACAAGCTTTTAAAATCAATGATGCCCACAATATCGTCTAACGATTCCCGCATCACTGGGTAGCGAGAGTGGCCTGTCTCTACAACAGCTTGCACCAATTCTTGACAGGTGGTTTGAGCATCTAAGCCTCGAATTCTTGTCCGGGGAACCATTACCTCTGCCACTTGAACATCACCGAAAGCAAAAACATTTTTAAGCAGTTCTCGTTCATCCGCCTCTAGGCCAATAGATTCCCGCTCTGTGGTGATAATGAGTTGGAGTTCTTCAGAGGTAACACGGTGATAAGGTTGTGTGTTGTGATAACGAATCCCCACTGAGCGGAGCAGCCAGCGGGTCGATTGGTTGAGCACCCAAATAAAGGGGTTAAAAATATGGGCGATCGCCAGGCTCGGTGGTGCTAATACCCGGGCAAGGTGTTCAGGATATAGGAGGGCTAACGATTTGGGACAAAGCTCACCCAAAACAATTTGTAAATAGGCCAAACCAAAAAAAGCGAGCGGCAGTGCCACTGAATGGGCCAAAAGCGTTTGGGTACGCTCAGGAAGTGGCAACTGGTATAACACTTCTCGCAGCCAGTGGGCCATGGTTTGTTCCCCAATCCACCCCAACGCCAAACTAGAGAGCGTAATACCAATTTGCGTTGTGGAGAGCAGTCGATCAATACTTTGCTGCAACGATTGCACTGTACGAGCTTGGGCATCCCCAGATGCCACTAATTGACTAATCCGAGAGCGCCGCACCGAGACAATTGCAAACTCAGCCGTCACAAAGAAAGCATTAATTGCAATGAGTATAAGGACAGAGAATACCCTCATTCCCAGATTTTGACCAACGATCAGCAGCTCAAACGCGTTAGCCAAAATACACCTTTAGAATTGCATCGGAGGGAAATCATTACAGCAGTGCAGCTTTAATTAGTAACTGTTGGTTAGGGGCTGTCGTCAGTTGGATTTTAAACTCTTGCTATGACTGACTTACAGCCCCTTTTCCTATTTTGTCCTGTAAGGTTTCTGGGGTTAACTGATGACGCGCCCTAATATTGAACCGGAATATCAGCCAAATTCAGTTGGAGTTGTTGATCAGGATAGTCGGTGAGCGTTAACGAAAGCTGTTGAGTATCTTCAAGCAGGTCAACAGGGATACTGACAGTGCCTGAAAACCATTCGCCATTGGCTGGTAGTTCGCCCGGTAAGCCTTCAGTTACAGCACTAATGGAGCGCCCTTGGTCATTGCGAATATCCAGAAAACTATAGAGGAAACGGATGTCTTCAGCTCCATTATTCTTAAGACTCACATCTAATAAATAGGTACCATCATCTTCCACCGTGTTCATCACAGCGAAAGTAACACCGCGATCGCTCCCTTGAATCGGACTAAAATCTTCCTCATGATTAACCAGTTGAGCTTGAGGCTCAGCCTCAGGAATCGAGTTGGCTTCGGCATCTGGTAACGATTCGGGTGCAGGCGGAGGGCTACTCTGCCCTTTGATAATAGCCTCAGCTTGTTGAATCAACTCCTGCTCATTGAGGATAATTTGGACATCTTGGCCAGCTAAATCGGATTGCTCGACTTGAGTGAGCTTCTTAGCTGGACTTACATCCGGTTGGGTAACCCCCTTAAGGGCCTCATGGCCCATCTTGTAGCCCAACCAGGCACTTAACGTGCCCGCACCAGCCATAAACAGGAGCAATGTTGCAGTTAAAACAATGGGCGGATTGATCTTCATGGGACAGACGGCAAGGCTTAAACGCTGGAAAAAACAAAGAAGAATGAATGTTCGATGGGAAGTTATAAGTTGAGAACCAGTGTGGAATTAATTACCCAACCTGAGAGCTAGCAATGGTTGATCCAATCTAGATATTGTGTAGGGTGGGGATTGTTCATCAGCAGAGTATTTCAGCTTTTCTGAATTTCTTCGCTAACTGTCTCAGGACGATAACTTCTATAATAGAGAGCAAACCAGGGTTGGCCGAGCGGTTTAGGCAGCGAACTCATAATTCGCCTCAGACAGGTTCGACTCCTGTACCCTGGATTAACAAACAGTCTAAAGCTTCCGCCCGCTCAACCCTAAGACTAACTACCGTAAGGGTGGGAGCCAATATTCACTCCCAGGAATGGATTGGGTTGGCCCCAATAAACTGGGATTTGTGCGCAGACTACTGTTGTAGGGATTAGGTAAATCTGGCGTGCGAATCAAGGGGCCGAGAGAATATTGCCGATACAGTGTTTCCTCGTACATCGAGTCCACAATGGAGCTATCCCGGCTAAGTTCTGCATCAGGGAAACCAGCAACGCCAAAAATAAAGTCAAACTGACGACCAAACGTGGCAGTTGTGGAATAAGCATCTTGGGAGCTAAAGGTAATCCCCCGCTCAAACGCTTCAGGAATGGTCTCAAATTCCACCAAGTCCTTGTCAAAAACCGTTTCATCCTGAGCAATAGCAGATTGAATCAGGTTGAGGCAAAGCCCCAGACTTAGGGTTGCCATCAGCCCAACTGCACTGAGCGTTTGCATAACGTTTGTTCCTCTCCAACATTTTGGCTTGTTGATCATTGGCCTCATTGTACCGAAGCGGCCGCCAGATCAGGAAAATCATTCAGAAGAGGTGGGTTCTTCAGGCGGTGCTTTGGGCGGTTTAACCACTGGTGGTGGTGTTGTGGGTGCAGGTGGATCAGGTATGACTTGAGGCGGCGGTGGTGTGGGAGCCGTATTTTGAGGTGGCGGTGTGGGAGCCGTATTTTGAGGTGGCGGTGTTGGTGTTACCGGTGCAGGCGCTGGAGTTGTTACTGGTGCTGGTGTCGGGGGACGGCTCCCTCCTGGGCGTTGAGGCTGAGGAGCGCTGGATTTCGGCGCTTTCTGAGTATTATTAGCTGGACTCGAATTCCTTGGCGCCGGTGTACTGGGACGATTCCCCGACGAATTGGTGTTGGGTTTGGGGGGTGTGGAGGTGGGCTTTCTGTTCGTTGAGCTGGATTGTTGGGCTTTCTCCTTATCAGTTTTCTTGTAATAGCTCTTATTGGGCTTAACGGGTTCTGCTTTAATTGTCGGTTTACGCCCCCCAAGCTGATCAGGACGCTTAGGAAAGTCAGCCTTGGGAATGTCCTTGAGAACTCGATTCATAAAGTTACGCCAAAAGGCAGCAGCTGTACTACTTGCTCCTCGGGTGGGTGTGTTATCGTCATTCCCCAGCCAAATCCCGGTGACCAGTTGAGGGACATAACCTACAAACCAAAGATCTCGATAGTCATCCGAAGTGCCGGTCTTGCCTGCGGCAGGTCGGCCGATCTGCGCAGCTGTGCCGGTGCCCCATTGCACTACGGTTTGCAACATCCAGGTCATAATGGCTGCGGAATCTTTATCCAAAACTTGTTCCCCAGTTTTATCGATCTCATAGAGCACCTCGCCCTCTCGATCCAAAATGCGCGTAATGCCATGCACCGGACGATGCTCCCCGTGGTTCGCCAAAGTGCCATAGGCACTGGTTAATTCCAAAGCGGTTACTTCAGAAGAACCGAGTGCCAAGGAATAAGTCTGCTTAAGCTCCGATTCAATCCCCATGCTTTTGGTGAGTTTTATCACCGGATTCCAACCCACTTCAATCAAGGCACGGACTGCGGGGATGTTCACAGAATAGGTTAAGGCATCTCGCATCGAGACTGTGCCGCGATAGTCTTTGCCGTAGTTTTCCGGTTGATAGCCATCGACAACGTAAGGGGCGTCTTTGTAGCTTTTGTAGGGGGAGAAGCCCGCGGCGATCGCAGTAGCATAGACAAAGGGCTTAAACGTTGACCCGGGTTGACGTTTAGCTTGAGTTACCCGATTAAATTGACCATTGGCTTCGTCATTGTAATAGTCGCGGCCGCCTATCATCGCTTTAATCTGGCCATTGCGGGGATCGATGGCAATCAGGGACGCTTGGGAGAATCCTTGATTGGCGGCGTAGCGATCGCCCATCTCTTTAATCGTGGCTTCAGCAGCCTTTTGCCAACGGAGGTTAATGGTGGTTTCAACAGTCAAGCCCCCTGCCTCAATCTGTTCAGCACTCAAATACTCGGAGAGTTGCTTTTGGACGTAGTCGGTGAAGTAGGGCACCTCTCGGTTGTTGCGCTTAGGGGGCTTAGGGTCGAGTTCCAGGGACTGGGCGATCGCCTCGTTATATTGCGATTCGCTGATAAATCCTTGGTCATACAACCGCGAGAGCACCGCATTGCGCCGTTCCTTCGCAATATCCGGATTTTCCAGAGGGGAATAGTCACTGGGAGCTGGTGCAATGCCTGCTAAAGTGGCCGATTCAGCCACCGTCAACTCATCCACAGTTTTGCCGAAATAAATCCAAGCGGCATCAGCAACTCCATAGGCATCTGAGCCGAGATAGATCAAGTTGAGGTAGCGCTCCAGGATCTCTTCTTTCGTGAACTCCTGCTCGATCTTTTGGGCGATACGCATCTCCTTGAGTTTGCGGGCGATCGCTTTATCTTGGTTCAAAAAGACAATCCGGCTGAGCTGTTGGGTGATTGTACTGCCCCCTTCAACGAGATCCCCAGAGCGTAGATTAACCCAAGCAGCTCGGGCAATCCCTTGATAATCCACACCCTGATGCTGCAAGAAACGCCGATCCTCACTGGCAATAAAGGCTTGCACAACCAAATCGGGCACGTCATCAATGGCCAATTCGTCGTGGTTAATCGGGCCCAATTCCTGAAGTACCGTACCATCAGCGGCTTTGACCCGCATGGTTTCCTTACGGGTGTAAGTTGCCACCGCAGAAACAGATTCGGGGAGTTGGGCTTCAAGATTCTGCCAAAGTTGATAGCCATAGGCCGAGCCCGCACCAAGACCGGTGGTGATCACTAACAGCACCCAAAACCAAATCTTCCGATACAGGGGGCGGCGCGGTTTAGCCGTAACCTTAGGTTTGGCAGTTGCCGAGGTTGCTCCAACAACAGGGGTTCCATTTTTTGTCGTCCCCGCCGCCCCACCTGATGTAACAGGCATCGTTGTTGGATCGGATGCCGTTTTGGTTATCTTTGGTTTTTGGACAAATTTGGACACACCGAATCCCCCAATCAGCTCAACTATCAGAATACGCGCATTAAATGCGGTAAAATTTACTTCCCCTCATCCTACAGTATGGGCCTCAGACCTGCGATCCCAAATTTAGTCTTAAGATCAGAGTGAATCAGCCAGATCACTGAGAGAACATGTTTTCTGACCAACAGTATTTATGAGCTTTCTGTAGGGTCAATCCCCCCGTGTTTGCTCCGGTATGTTGCGTGGCAAGGGGTTGAGCAATAGTCGGTGCGGTTTTGCGCTTAAGTTCACACGAATGGCGGAAACCGCGAAAAAGAGCAAAAATAAGGAGGAAAAGAGACAAGAGCCCTATGAAAAAGAGATAAATCAGAGAGGCAAAGGAGTGGACAAACGTTGAGCAATCAACTGCATCGAAGCGGAAAAAGGACAAAAAGCCGCCAACTCAACGAAAACACGGCGGCAAGAAACGCGAACCCGAGCCGCAACCTTAACCAGAGCAGAGCGAAGTTGAGAAACCTGAGCAGTAGCCAGGGCAGTGCCCTGTGCCGCCTGACGGAGAGTAATCATCAGCAGATAAGCCGCCTGGGCCAGCAGGAGACGAAACTGATTAGCGTCAAAGCGAGAACAACTGAGACGTTCAGCCTGAAGCCCAAGCTTGAGTTTTTTAATGGGATGCTCACTATCAGCGCCGCGCTGGACATAAACCGAGTCATAAACCTGCTGAGCATCAGCAGTGAGGTTAGTCAAAACAAAACGGGGATTAGCCCCTTTGGGGAGCCATTCCGCCTTCATAATCAAACGGCGAGGATGCTGCCACTCTAATTCAATGGGATTCATTTCTGAATAGTAAGGAGGTGAGAAAAAGAGGTAAAGCCCCTGCGCTTGCCAAGTTGATATCTTGGCTTGAACAGTCTTGCTGGTGTGAATGGAACCATTGTCGAGAGTATGGAGGGAGTTTCTCAAGAATAACCTTCTTATTGCTTCTTTCGCTTACCCTGAATACAACTCAAGCGCCAAATTTAGTCTTTCTCCCCTGCGCTAACATTCCATGCTTCGGCGCAAAGATCATTGCCAACACAAACAGCAAGGTTTGCAACACCACAATACAGCCGCCTGTTGAGCCATCAATGTGATAACTCAAATACGTTCCCATCACACTCGAAAATACCCCCGAAGCCATTGCAATTAGCATCATATGATCAAAGCGATCGCTCAATAAATATGCCGTTGCTCCTGGTGTGACTAACATCGCCACCACCAAAATGATTCCCACGGTTTGTAGCCCTGCCACAGCAGTTAAAGACATTAGCGTGAGTAATACATAATGTAAAAAGGTCGTATTCAAACCAATCGACTTTGCATGGGTGGCATCGAAACAAAACAGAATTAAATCTTTGCGTAAGATGGCTAACGCTGTCAGGGTGATAATGCCAATAATGATGGTTTGCAGAATATCCCCATCCGAAATACCGAGCACATTGCCAAAGAGAATATGACTCAGATCCACGGTGCTTTTGATTTTTGAGACCAACACCAAACCAAAGGCAAAAAAGCCCGTGAAGACTAACCCGATCACTGTATCTTCCTTGATGCGGGTGTTGTCTTTAATAAAACCGATCGCCGCCACCGAGCCCACGCCAAACACAAATGCCCCCACTGCATAGGGCAGCCCCAAGGCGTAAGCCAACACCACTCCCGGTACAACCGCATGGGAAACCGCGTCCCCCATTAATGCCCAACCCTTAAGCGTCATATAGCACGAGAGTGCTGAACAGACTAAACCTACCAGCGCACTGACCCAAAAGGCTTTAACCATTGCCCCCAATTGAAACGGCGCAATTAAAATATCCCAAAGCTCCATCATTAGGCTGCGTCCTGAACCTGACCAAAAAGCTGTGCGAGAGGGGCTGTCTCTTGTGCCGAACTACTAAAGGTGCGTGAGAGGTTCTCAGGGGTGAAAACCTCCGACGTTTCGCCATAGGCCAGAATGCTGCGATTAATCAACACTACCTGATCGCAGAACGTAGTGATCGCGTCCAAATCGTGGGTAGAAATCAAAATGGTGTGACCCGCTTGGCGCAATTCCAGCAACAAATCAATCATCAATTTCTCGGTTTTCACATCCACCCCAGCAAAGGGTTCATCAAGCAACAAAACCTGGGCTTGCTGGGCCAGAGCACGGGCAAAGAAAGCTCGCTTTTTTTGTCCCCCTGAGAGTTCGCCAATTTGGCGATCGCGCAATGGCAGCATTTCCACTCGCTCCAGGCTCTGGCGCACCAAGGCGCGATCGCGCTCCCCTGGAATTCGCAACAGATTCATATAGCCATAACGCCCCATCATCACCACATCTCCAACACTCACCGGGAACTGCCAATCCACTTCTTCTGATTGAGGCACATAAGCCACAAGGTTTTGCTTTTGTACGTAGCGAATCGGCAAACTATTGATCAACACCCGACCTTGAATCGGCTTAACAAAGCCCATTATTGCCTTAAACAGCGTCGATTTTCCTGCTCCATTCATGCCGACTAAACCGCAAATTGACCCCGACTTAAGTTGCAAGGAGGCATTATGCAGAGCCACTTTGCCATGATAGGCAACGGTAACATTTTCAATATCAATACAGGTCATGGCTTGATCGGGTGGGCATTGCCCACCAATACACAACTTTAATCAACATAAAAACTTGATCTGCACTATTCCAATTGCAACCCTTCAATTAGGGTATTAACGTTATAGGTCAGCAGTTCCAGATAGGTGCTTGCCGGGCCATCCGGTGGCGAGAGGGAATCGACATAAAACACGCCAGCAAATTTTGCTCCCGTTTCTTGCGCAACCTGAAGTTGAGCTTCAGCGTTGACCGTGCTTTCACAAAACACTGCCGGAATATCATTCTCGCGCACCGTTTCCACCACCTGCTCAATCTGTTTGGGTGTGGCTTGGCGCTCAGCATTCACCGGCCAAATATAAACCTCTTTCAGACCATAGTCACGGGCGATATAAGAAAATGCCCCTTCACAGGTCACCATATAGCGTTGTTCTGGGGGGATAACCGCGATCGAATCTTTGAGCCTTTGATCAATAGCCTCAATTTCCTCACTATAGGCTGCCGCATTCTCGTTGTAGACGGCCTCATTTTCAGGATCAAGCTCGACTAAAGCCTGACGAATATTCTCCACATAGATCAGCGCATTCTGAGGGGACATCCAAGCATGGGGGTTAGGCTTACCTGCATAGGCATCTTCAGTGATATCGATCGGTTCAGACCCTGCACTCAAAGTGATGTGAGGCACATCGGGAAGACTGTTGTAAAACTTTTCCGCCCAGCGCTCAAGGTTCAAGCCGTTCTCTAAAATCAAATCTGCGTCCTGACCCCGCACCAGATCGCTGGGTGTCGGTTCGTAACCGTGAATCTCAGCACCTGGTTTAGTCAGCGATTCCACGCTTGCTGCATCCCCCGCCACGTTCTCAGTTATATCTGCAAGCACCGTAAAGGTCGTGAGGACGGTCTTTTTCCCTGTGTCTTCTCCCTCCGAGATGGGGGGAGTCGGCGTGCAAGCACCAAAGAGCAAACTCGTGAAGGCAACAATCAAGGAAACAAACGGGAAAGAAGTGAACAGCTCTCGGTTTCTTAATTTCTGTTTCCTAACTTCTATTTTGCTGGCTACACTCAGGCTAATCTGTATTGCTCTCTGTGGTCTGTCCGTCACGGCTTTTTCATATTTCTCTCATTATTGAGCAATCTAGCACAATGATGAGAGAAAATGAAAGAAATATGAGATCCAATTGCTTGAATGGGAGGTCAGCCCCTGCCGTCCTCATCGCCGAAACCGTATTAAACTAGCTAGAATTGAAGATAGAACCCTCCGTCTTGCCAACATATGTCTACCCACTCCTCAATTCCCCATGCCCTTGAGGTAAACTCACCTCCCGTTTGGTATCGGCGTCCTCTCTTTTTGGGGTCAATTTTAGTGGGGACGATGTTTGGGGTCTCACTCTGGAGCTATTTGGCACATCCGGCTTGGTTGGGCGAGAGTGATGGTACAAATGTTTTAGTTGATCGCATCCTCCAGGTCAATCCGGGTCTCTCTCGATCGGATTTGGAGCAAGATATTCAGCTCGATAATCTCTCATTTTGGTTTGGCCGCTCTGATCAACAATATGCAGGGGTTGCAACTGCCAGCACAACGGAAGCGGCAGAAGTGGGTGAGGGAAGTCTGCTGGAACAGTTTATGCGGGGTCAGGAATCAGCGAATCAGTCTGAAGGGGAATCAGAGGGGATTGCAGCAGCAACACCAGCCGCTGCCGTAATAGAGACCGGATTAGAAACCGAATCTGAATCCCGCCGTCAAACACGATCGGCTCTGGATATTGCCCTTAATGGCGTTGATGAGCAGGGCTCTCAAGCCCTCTCCCCCCTACAGCAGGCGCTGCAAGAATACCAATCAGAAGTGAATTCGGCTACCAGCGCAGCGAATGCAGTAGAAGAGCATGGTCAAGTAGCAGGTTCACCGATCAACACCACCGCAGGCTTAAACAATACGGAATCTATTTACGAGAACAACACGGGTCTACCTACAGCAGGAGAGCCAGCAACTGGCTCCAGCACTCGCATTAGCCGCACGGCTGACCCCACCGCAGTAACCGAACCGATTGAAGTGCTCCCACCCCGATCGCGCCGTCCCTCGAATTTACCCAGTTTTGACCCCAACGCCTATCGCAACACTGCCTCTTCACCCACAAATACCGCTAGCCAAAATCAGGGTATTGATAGCAACCAACGTCGGCAGTTTGAGAGCAGCTTCACTGAGCAACAGGGGTTTAATCGGGTTGGTGCGGGCCAGATTGAGAGCTTTGCCAATCCCCTCGGTACGAATTAGCGTCTTGGCCCCTTGAAATTTATCGGTGTTGATCTAGGTTGGACTTCAGGTGCAACGGGTTTATGTTGTTTGCAGTTGGTGGGCTCCAACTTAGAGCTAGCTTCGTTGACAACACACACACCATTGCCAGAGGTTTGGCAATGGTTTGACCAACAGATTCTCCCCACCGAACCGGGATTGGTAGCGGTGGATGCACCGACCTTGATTCCCAATGCCACAGGGTCGCGGTTGTGCGATCGCCTCGCTCACAAACATTTTGGGCGTTACCATGCCGGAGCATACCCCGCAAATCAGGGCTTGCCCTTTGCCCAGCAAACCACCAGTTTTGGCGATCGCCTTACTGAGTTGGGTTTTGCCCATGCGCCTACCATCGAGCCCCAGCAACCAGGGCGCTACCAAATTGAGCTATTTCCCCATCCCGCGACAATTCAGCTCTTTGGCTTGTCCCGTATCCTCAAATATAAAAAAGGCAAACTGCGCGATCGCAAACTCGCCCTAGCCCAACTACACCAACACATCACCACTGTTCTACCTACGCTCGTTCCAGCACTCGCACTCCCGATTCCGCTGCCCAGCGATTACAGTGCTCTAACAAGCAAGCAACTCAAGGCCATTGAAGATCAGCTTGATAGTCTGCTATGTGCCTATGTGGGTGCCCATTGGTGGTGGTGGGGAACCGCTCGGAATTGGGTGTTGGGAGATGCCCAAACGGGGTATATTGTGGTTCCGGCTCCCCCTGGCACGCCCAGCACTTCCCATGCCTAGACCTCGGATTCGTCAACATGTCAACCCGTTGACCCGAAAATTTCAGCAACCGATCGCGCTGCCCGATTGGACGCAGATTTATGCCAATCTTCAGCAGCCATTGCACCTGGATATTGGTTGTGCGCGGGGTCGGTTTACACTGGCGATCGCCCAGGCCCAACCAGAGATGAATTTTTTGGGCTTAGAAATTCGTGAGGCACTGGTGACGGAGGCCAATGACTGCCGCGATCGGAAAAAACTCACCAATCTGCATTATCTCTTTTGCAACGCCAATGTGGACTTGAAACGAATATTGCGATCGCTCCCCTCTGGGGTGGTGCAATGGGTCTCGATCCAGTTCCCCGACCCTTGGTTTAAAAAGCGCCACACCAAGCGCCGGGTGGTGCAGCCAGAGCTAGTGCAAGCTCTCGCGGATGAACTCCCTTCGGGCGCAACTATTTTCCTGCAATCTGATGTGGAAGCCGTAGCCTTAGAAATGACCACCTTGTTTGCCGAGCATCCCCGTTTTAGCCTGACTCACAGCCCACCTTGGCTGCCGGAGAACCCATTGCCTGTACCTACAGAACGGGAGTTGGCAACCTTTGCCAAGGGGGGGGCAGTTTATCGCAGTCGGTTTGAAGTGAGGGGTAAATCATGCTGAATCAATTCAACCAACAAAGCCCAGCTCAAAAGTTATTTTGTCTCTTTTTGGGTGGGATATTGCTCCTGATCCTCATGGTTATGGGTGCTTCGCTCTTTGCCGGTGGCTCTCCAGATCTTATCGTGAGTGATGCCAATGGCTATTATTCCTGGACGCGATCGATTTTCCTCGATGGAGATGTGGACTTTCGGAATGATTATGCCTATCTGTATGCACCTGATCCCCTCCCTTCCGATATGGCTCGCTCAACCCCTCGGGGTTTAGTCCCAAATAAATATCCAATTGGTATGGGAATTTTGTATATTCCCGGGTTTATTCTGGGGCATCTGACAGCCCTGGTGACGCCATTCATGGCTGATGGTGCAAGTTTACCCTATCAATTTTTTGTGCCCTTTTCTCTGGCGTTGCTTGTGTTGGGCGGGTTTTATTTATTCTTCACTGCTCTGATGCGATCGGGCATCAAAACTGAAGTTGCACTTCCGGTGAGTTGTTTGATGTTGCTGGGCACAAACCTTCTCCACTATGTAGCTAAAGAGCCTGCTATGTCCCATGCGGCAGGAGTCACGGTGCTCAATGCATTAATTTTTCTCTCAACCTGTCACAGTTTTTTTTCGCAACGACCCATCCTAGCAAGGAGTTTAGCGGGCGGTCTATCAGGTTTGTTGGTGGTGATCCGCTTAAGTAATATTGTCTTTGTACCCTTTATCTGGGTTTTATTTCACGATGAGTTACGGAAGTTCAAAGACTGGCTACCACTATTGTTCGGCGGCAGTCTATTCATGTTGATTCAAGAGTTGATGTATTTTTGGCTCTGGGGCATTATCGTGATTTACCCCTATAAGGGCGAAGGGTTTAATGCCGGGTTTACAGGTTTATATGAATCACTTTTGGGGCAAAATTGGGGCGTATTTCTACATCATCCGTGGTATCTAATTCTCGTGATTTGTAATCTGGTCGGCGTCATTATTATTGCTCGCCACCGCCTGCTATTTAGCACAGCACTGCTCAGTTTTGTGGGGTTGTGGATATTGAATGGGTTATGGAACAATTTTGCAACGTCGTTCGGTCATCGGGCATTTATTGAGTTGTTGCCTGCATTATCATTGCCTGCGGCGGTGTTGCTGAATTCTATAATGCTGACGAAGTCGGTGAAGCGGCTAGGTATTGTTATAGCGGCGCTGTTGGTTTTTCTCAATGTTCATATTTGGGCAGGATATTTACTCCAAAAATATGATCACAATCCCCATCGCACATTGGCTGATGTGTATTTGTGGACGGTGCGTTAGTTGCTGGACAGATGCCTGAATTTTGTAGGTGCTGACACCAGGAGAATATTCCAGTGGAGACCATATCCGAAGCGTCACAAATGACTAATGCTAGACATTGTCAAGTACTCAGATGCATTATCAATTACTCATTACTCGCTGGAATCGTCTCCGGCTCAGGCGTCGCTGGACTCCCCGCCAAAAGCTGTTGCCAAGTGGCAATCTGGGACTGAGCTGTCCCATAGATGCTGCTGGCTGCCGGGATCAATTGGGCAATCCGAATCCCTTCGTTGAGGTTACTGCGCGAACGTTGCCGGGCAATTTGTAAAAGCTGCGAACTCCAAAAATCTAGTTTGCTTTGGGCATTGTTGCCTTGGCTGGTATTATTGCTCACCTGCTGGGCAAGGCCAATTGCGCTACTTAGCGCTTCTGGGGTTCCCGCTCGTGCCCGCTCTTCAGCTTGAACCATTAGGGTTTGGGCTTGCGATTCCGCTTGCCAATTGCCAATTTGGTTCTGGGCTTCGGTGTATAAAGGACTACTGGCGCTAATCTGTTGCGCTTGTTGAACCGCTTCGGTGTAGCGACCCTGATTTGCCAGCTCATACGCCTGCTGGAGCGTCGGACGATCGCGCCCGGAGGCCAACTGTCGCTGCCAATCTTGAATGCGTTGTTGAGCTTGGCCGTGGAGCGCTCGACCTGCGCTGATTTTCTGAGCTTGGGCGATCGCTTGGCTTAAATTGCCACTGATTGCCAAGGCCTCAGCCTTATCCAAAATCGGTTGATCTTGACGTCGTTCCAACTCCGTCTGCCATTCTCTAATCCGGCGTTGGGCTTCACCGTGGCGAGGATTCCCCGCACTTACCGTCCGAGCTTGGGAGATCGCCGACGCCAGGGCTTGGCTGGAGCCATCTTGGGCTAATTCAATAGCTGATTCCAGATTCAGTCCGGCTGAAATGGTGGACTGCCAATGCTGAATTAGGGATTGAGCATGTTTATAGAGCGGCCGCCCTGGCTCAACCTTTTGGGCTTCGCGGATCGCATCTTCAAGATTAATTTGGGTGCCAAAACTGGCGATCGAGGTGGCATCAGCCAATAGGGTCAAATCATCTAGCTCTGCTTGCAGTTGCAAGTCAGCCGGAATCCGATTGGCAATTTGCATCGCCGTTTGCCAATCTCCCTGTTTGAGCGATCGCACCGCTAAGTCCATCAGTTTGCCTTTGGCTTCTTCGATCAGCGTCTGAGCCTCAGCATGGGCCGAACTCTCGGTGGGGATTTTTTCGGCTGCCGCGATCGCAGCGAGCAAATTATCAAGTCCACCGCGATCGAGCTGGGCAAAGGCTGAATCAAGCTTCTTGCCCTCTTGACGAGCCGTTGTCAATTCTGTATAGAGTTCGTCATAACGCTTTGTGGCCCAATAGTCATTCTCTAGCTTGGTGAGCTTGCCCGCTGCCTGGAATGCTTTCCCCCACGCGCCCGCTTTCATATGGTCTTGTGCTTCAGCCACGATCGCTTCAGCGTCGTCCCAAAGGGCTTGCCACCGGGCAGTGCGCTCTTCAATCAACGCTGAATCCACATAAATCGATAAGTCCTGGGCTAGACTAATCGCTTCTTCAAGTTCACCCGTATGAAACGTCTCATCTGCCAAATCCAGCAGCGTTGTCACCCATTCTTCTAGATAGCGATCGATTTCTGGGCGGAGGGGATGGTCAGCTGGTAAATCTTGAATCAGATGAACCGCTTCGAGCAGGTCTTCACGGGTTCCCTTATTGGCCGCTAATTGCGCACAATACATCCGCACTGAAGCAGAAGCTGTGGGCAAAAACATCTGGGGACAGTTGGGTAGGGTGGGTAACTTGAGAAGAACCGCGGCTGAACCAAAGCCCACCATACTGGAAAAGACTACAACTCCCGCAGCGAGCCATTGCCATGACCAACGGGTGCTTGCAGCAAAGGAGTCAGGGCTTGGGGATTGAGCAGTAGATGTAGGGTGAATTGGCTGGATAAATTTCGATGACTTTTGTATCTCAGTGGTTCCAGAAGCGACGGTTGACGATCGCCCAGCAGAACGACCCACATAATGAATCCCAGCACTCAACGAATCATCAGTAGGTGGATTGGGAGTGGGGGAATTAGAATAATGGGGTTTGGGTGGCATCGCTAAATTTCAGAGAGCAATTCTGAACTCAATTCCGTAGACACAGATAATGTTATGAATCGGCGCAACAATTGTGGGTGTAGTTTAAGCGCACTTGAGGTGCAAAACGTGCCTTATGATAGCACGAACGTCTTTTCGAGCTGGGCTCGGTGATGCGTCCTGCCGGTTAACAATATTCAATTCCATAGACAAGTAATCCACAGCAAATCGATTTGGAGGCTAGAAAGCGTTGGAGGCTAAGAAGATAGTAGTGGCTGGGTGGCAGCAACAATTCGCTGGAATAGGGGCGATAGTAATACGTTCGACGGTAATCGGCTCAGCAGCAATGAGCACAATGCTTAGTTTTGGCTGGAGAATGCCAGGGAGCGCCGCATCCCAGGAACTGCCCCTAGTCGTCGTGCAAGCCGCACCCATCCAGCAATGGTCAAATCTCACAGCGCGTCTTGAGCAAACTCCGTGGCAATATTGCACAGTGACGCCTCAACCCGAAACCTGGCCCACACCGCAACCCAATCAAGGCCTGGTGCTGTTTAATCTCAAGACGCTAGAAGAGAACCAAGTTGCCCAGATTGAACAATGGCTGCAAGCGGGTGGTCAGGTTATTGTGACCGGGGCAACAGGGACGCTCAGTTCTGAGTCAGCGCGATCGCGCCTCCAAGCTCTCCTCGGTAGCACCTGGGCCTTTCCCCTCCCAGGGGCAGCATCGCTGGTTCCCCTGCCTGCTACACCAGTTGAAGCCGTGACAACATCAGCAGAATTAGCTTATCCCCTCGGTGGTGCAACCCTGTTGCCAACCCACGACCAAGCCCAGGTGCTGGCCCAATGGCAAGCCCCTCGACCGACGCCTGCGATTATTGCCACCGACCAAACCGCTCACCTGGGTTGGCAATGGGGCGCAGATGCGATCGCTGGGGCCGAGACGGATATTGCTGGGTTGCAACAGATTATTGAAAAACAAGGGATTGCGGTTCAAATCCGTCAAGGGGAAAACAGCGGTGATGCTTGTCCACTGACTACACTTGAACCGGACAAGCCACCCCCAACAACGGCATCTGGACAGACTGTTGTGGAACAGGGCAATGCGGCGATCGCCACCAAGCAAATTACTGCCCCCCTTGCACCTGCCCCGCAACCAGTGATGGTTGCTCAAATGCCCCTGGCGCCGATTCCAAATTCTCCAGCTACCCCCGATGCTCCCAGCCCAATTGCGCAACCCAGCATTTCCCAGCGTGAATTAGCCCAATTGCTGGCAGCAGCCCCCAGCAATTTGCGCCAACGCTACACCCATCTCAATCAGTTAATTAATCGCTACGAGAGTGCGGTGATTGCAGTCGAGTCTCACCATAACCCGTCTGACCGTCAGACTTTTGTGGAAACGGTTGAGAACTTGGGGGAATCAGAGGCAGACATTCCTCCCTTACCTCCAGGCTTGCAGCAAGTGCGCCAGGAGACCGCCCAACTGGTTCGCTGGCTTGCCAATCAGGACTATGACCAAGTCAACACCGGCATTCAGCGCCTAGAGCGTTTGATTTGGCAGCAATATCCCATTGAGCAGCCTGTGAGTTACCCTGCCAGCCGGGCGATTTGGCTCGATCGCGGCACCATTGTCCGCACCCGCTCAGAACGGGAACTCGCACGTATCTTTAACCGCCTGGCGGATGCGGGGATTAACACGGTTTTTTTTGAAACCCTCAATGCCAGTTATCCGATTTACCCCAGTCGAGTTGCGCCCGAACAGAACCCCCTAACGCAGGGTTGGGACCCCCTGGCCGCTGCGGTCAAACTGGCCCATGAGCGAGGCATGGAACTCCATGCTTGGGTTTGGATTTTTGCCGCAGCCAATCAGCGGCACAATGCGATCTTGGGTCAACCCCCAGAATATCTGGGGCCAGTGTTGAGTCGTCACCCCGACTGGGCCATGCTCGATCGCCAGGGCGATGCTTTCCACCCCAACACTCGTAAGGCGTTCTACGACCCGGCGAATCCCGAGCTACGCCGCTATCTGCTGGATATTGTGGATGAAATTGCCACTGAATATGATGTCGATGGCATCCAACTCGACTATATCCGCTATCCCTTCCAAGATCCCCGCACCGATCTTACCTTTGGTTATGGTATTGCGGCCCGCCGGCAGTTCTATCAGCAAACCGGAGTTGACCCCGCCACGATCCGCCCGACAGATGGCCGGTGGCGACAATGGACTAACTTCCGGATGGCCCAGGTCAGTCAGTTTGTTGAGGCAGCCGCCACCTTACTACAGGAGCAACACCCGGATGTATTGCTCTCAGCAGCAGTGTTCCCTTTCCCAGCCCAAGAACGCCTTGTTAAGCTTCAACAGAATTGGGAGGTTTGGCTTGATCAAGATTATCTCGACTTCTTGGTGCCGATGACCTACGCCAAGAGCACCACAGAATTTGATACGCTCACTGCCCCGGTTTTAAATCAAGGGGGGCGCAGCAGCACCCTACTTTTGCCGGGGATTCGGATCTTGCAGTTGCCCACGGTGGGGACGTTGGATCAGCTCCAACATCTCCAGGATCGCGCCACAGGGGGCTATGCATTGTTTGCAGCAGAAAACCTTAGCTTGACGCTCCAGAATAGTTTGCAGGGTCGCCATGGTCGCCAAACTGCCCAGACCAATGAGCCGATCGCCCACCGTCAGCCTCTGGCCACAGCATTGGCTCGGTATCAGGCACTCCAGAATGAATGGCAATATTGGGTGGCGCATCAGCAATTGGCTGTCGAGCAACCCACCCTGACAGAGTGGGCTAACCAAGCCGCTCTATTAGAAGCAAAGTTGGCAACGGCCAGCCAGTCGCCTTCTGAGTCCAATCTACGGAGCGCCCAACGCCAACTCAGGCAATTTGAGCAGCAGTTCGATCGTTGGCTGGCTCCTGTTGCCCAAGACTCGCCCTATCGCGTGCAGGTTTGGCAAAATCGCCTAGCGGGGATTGACCAGCTGCTGCGCTATGGCCAGCGGCGAGGAAATAGGGGCTAGGGGTTAGGGGCTGTCGTCAGTTAGATCTCAAACTCTTGCGATGACTGACTTACAGCCCCTCTCTCTGTTTTAGAGGTTGGGCGCTCTATCCCTTGTCTCATAAATAAGGTTTCTAGTGTTAACTGACGATACGCCCTAACCTGCTTTATTCACGACAATTTTGAAAAATTGCTGAAAGCTTCTTCTGAGGAGCACTTTAGCGATTTGCTCAAAAAACAGTGCGTTTTTTGGGCTGTCTAGCCAGTACGGATTACAACGGCTGGCGAATAATTCAGCAATGCCCTTCCTAAAAGCTGCTTTGCAGATTTGATATCAGTTATGGGAGGGAAAAACTAACGTTACAACCAGCGGCAAATGATCTGAACCGATCGTGGGGCCAAGACGACGGTCTTGCACCGATAATGTGGGTGCATGGATGCAATGGTCAATCGGAATGCTGAAACCATTCGGCAAACTTGCTGGCCAAGTATTCTGCCAGCCCCAACCCACCAAAGAATCAACCAGACCAGTGGTCTTCAGCAGACGACGAAAGTTTAATGACCACGGAGTTGCATTAAAATCCCCCAGCGCGATTGCATTCGGCTGTGCGGCCAACCAATCAGCCACTGCGGCGAATTCCTCCTGCTGAAACATGGCGGTTTGGGCATTGCGGGGGCGGGTGGTGTGGAGCCCCAGGAACGTGATCGGGGTCTGTTGCCAGCGCAGACGAGCGACGATCATCGGACGAGATGACCCTTCTGGGAAATGTCGAATTTCGGTTTGAACAGAGGGGAGGGGCTGACGGGGTGAATACGTTTGCAAGAGTGCCACACCATGGGAATTTGCCCGAGGCTCGGCAATCAAGACCTCGTAACTGGGAAGATCGTGGCGAATACGGTCTAGCCACTCTGGTGTCACTTCCTGGAGCCAGAGCCAATCAGCTTGGGTTTGCTCCAGAAACGCGATCGCTTTCTCTGGTGTGGGGTTTTCTCGCGCGAGGTTGAGGTGAACTAGTGTAAAGCTATTGGCAGTGGGAATGACGGGGATGGCGATCGGTAGCCAATAACTTGGCCCGATCAGCAACACGTTCAGAATCAGCGGCAGCCCCCAAAGCCACCGCCACCAACGCCGGGTCAGCGTTGCCCAGAGCAATACAGGTAGTAGGGCTAAACAATATTGAGGGCGAGGATGTTCCAGAAGCCCTAGCAACCAATGCCAAGGAGCCAAGAGGCTGAGAAGGCTTAGGAGGGTGGCGATCGCTGCCAACCCTTCAAGACTCCATTGCCACAGTATTGGTTTAAGCTGCATCCCGAAATCTCCACAGAAAAAGACGGTGACCTCTAAAATTCAGACCACCGCCCTAACAATGAATTATTCCCAAAGCAAAGGCTAACTAGCTCGCAGCCAAATTTCCTTCTGTGCTGCCCCGGCTGCGACGGCGGGTGAGAGAGTTAAAGAGCATGGTGCCGATCGCCTTGATCAGATTGCCTTCCAGCTCATCAAACATCCGCATATTCAGCTTGAAGGAATCATTGGCTTCTTCTACGATCGCCTCAGCGGTTGCTTGGTCGATGGGCAATGAATCCATTGCTTGACGATAGTTGTCTTTGAAGGCCTTCTCGTCAGGAATTTCAGGGAACTCATAGAAAGCTGTTCCTTCGCCTTCTTCGAGTTTCATTGCAGTTTGGGCAATTTTCTTGAGGATTTGTCCACCGGAGAGATCACCCATATAGCGGGTGTAAAGATGCGCTAACAACAGCTCTGGACGATCCTTGGAAATATTGTGGATTTGGTCGACGTATTCTTGACCCACTGGCGAGAGCTGGATCTCGGAGCGCCATTGGGAACCGTAGTAGAATTGCAAATCTTGTTCTAGGGTAGCTTTACGGTTTAACTCGGGGAAGTAGACCTTAGAAATCACAGGATGATCCTTGAGGCGCTCCATCTCTTCTTCCATTGCGCTATAGACGTAATAGAAGTTGGCCGTCAGCTTACGATAGGAATTTTTTTCAACAACGCCCCGCAGGAAACACTTAATAAAGCCCATATTCTCTGCCATGGTATGGGCTTTCTTGGTGCCTTCGCGCAGCATCGTAGCTAAATTAACACTCATCTCTAGATATCCTGCTTTATGATTTAAAATTTTTTAGTCGAAAGCTAATGCATTAGTTTGATAGCGTAATCTGATTTGCTACCCAGTCATGTTAAGAATCGTTACGGGTAAGCCGAGTTCAACACCGTCCTGAATGCAGCACCGATCATTAACCTTTTATCCAAATCATTGCAACTACTTAATAGAAGACCCTTGCAGTCAGGAATTCTCGATACAACAGTTGGTGTTACATATCTACACGTACAGCCAATAGGTTTAAGATGAGTGATTCGATTGTTGAACTGGTAAATGAACTGCCTCAGGGTGGCTTAACAGTGCGAGTTCTGAAGGCATTGGACTTTGTTGCACCGGGAACCTGGCACCAAACGGATGACTTTGATGATCTCATCACCCAAGTCACAGGCGCTAGCGATCGCGCCACAATCGATCGCGTTCGTCAAAAGGCCGATCAACTCTACAAAGCCAAAGATACGCCCTACTCGTTCTGTGTGCGCCTCTATCGCACGATCGACAAGACTGACTCCGCGATCGGTATGGCTGCGATGGCCAATAAGGTGGGCGAGAAGGTCAAGTTCCTCTCGGTGCTTAATAAGCTCACCCCCAAAGCGGATAACCTCCAAGCGTTTGATCTTGTGCTTAAGATCGCGGTGGAATTGGTGGTGTTCAGTAAGCTCAATGGGATTTCGCCTAACCCCGCTAAGTTTGCGAAAGCGTTGGGGGAAACCTATAGCGGTGCATCCTTGACCCGGATGGTGACACTAGTTTGCATTGATGGTTTGTTGCCATTGGGGCCGGAGTTTATCAACAAGGTGCAAGAGATCCTCAGTGAGTCGGATGGCAAGAGTGCCTCAAAAAACAGTGCGTTTAAGACAATGGGTACGTTTATCCCCGGTGGTGAAAGCTCAGATAAGCTCTCATTTGTGAAAAACGGCTTTGACTCTGCTTCGGATTGGATGGGGGGTCTCGTTGAACGCACCCATATCAATCCCAGCCAAATTCTTTCCAGCGTGGCGAAGTTTATCGATTCGGCCGATGGCAAGATGGACTTTGTGGCGGCGTTTTTAGATCAAGCCACGAACTATTTTGAGCACACGGGGATTATCACGGTGGCCACCCATGTAATCAAAGAGGCGCACAAAGAAGTGGGTCAATTGCCACCTGCGGCGACCCCAGTTGCACCCGCACCGCGATCGGTCGCTCCAGCGGTTGCAGCAGCAACCACTGCCACAGCGGCAGGTTTTGCAGCGGTTGCAGCAGCCCCCACACCTCCATCCATGCAGCCCCAGCCCGTGCAAACCTCGATTCCTCCCGAGCGGATTGGTGCGGATGGCCAGTTTAATCAAAGCGGTTTGGCTCAGCGAGTGATTTTGGCGTTCAAGAGCGATCCGAGTCTCTCCGGAATGACAAACCTCTATGCAGCACAAGCGGGTTCGAAGGTCGTGCTTAAGGGTCGTGTGCCGTCGCAGCAGCTTTATAACCGGGCGGTGCAGTTAGCGAAGGTGCAGCAGGGTTGTACAGAGGTGGATGCCAGTCAGTTAGCGATCGGTTAATGATTTAGCAAAGTGGGAAAAGGTCAGGGAAAAAGGCGTTTTTGTTTATCTCCTATCTTGTCTTGATCTTTTTCCTCTGGGTTTAACCAAAGTGATTTTGCTAGGGGGCGGCGGTCATTGTGCTCAAAGTTTAGATTGCTCGGTTTGTCCCTACTGTAATGCCTCCTAAAATCACTTTGATTTGCCTAGGCAAGAATGGATGGGCTTTTTTTAGAGTCTAAACGTATGAAGAATAATAGTCAGTTACCTGAATACTTTCGTACAAGTGTCTTGGTCGGATGGGGCTTCTTATGGAATACATTGTTTGGTGCTGCAATATGGATTAATAGAGGTATTGGTCAGTTACATGAACCTTTAGCTCAAAAGCTGGTAGGTGTGACCTTGTTGGGGACGAGTCTTTTTGCCTTATCTGTTTTGTTACTTCCTTTCGTTCGTGTGTGGGTGCTTCGTCCGGGGAAGCATATTAATCCTATACGAGCAGAACTTTGGTTCATAGTTGTGATATCTGGAATCTTGGGAGTAGTAGAATTAAGTCCTCTAATACAAATTACTGACTAATAATTTATAAGGTAGGCAAAATTAATACTCTCATAATTAAATAGTAAGATTATTAATATTTGCCCAAACAACACTCTGTGTTTAAGCACTATTGGTCACTTAATCTATGTACGTTAGAGGTGAGTTTAATTGATTTGGCGTGATGTGATTCTTAGCCTTTTACCTCCGAAAACTGGGTTGAGCAGAACTTTAGCTGAGGTATTTGATGTAGCGTATGAGCAAGTTGATGTTGTTGATTTGGTTAAAGATATTTCAGTAGAGTACTCAGTAAACTGCATTGTCTCGAAAGTATCGGGAACATTCCCCTGGCTTCTTTCGTTCTATCTCGATTTTGAAGTGAATGATGATTTGAGTATTGTTGTAAGACTCTGTGCCGCTTTTTCCTGTGAAGCATTGATTAGCAATGATGAAAACCTAGATCCTTACCCAATGGTTTTGGTTAACCAATCAATGGAGGCTCGTATTGTCAATATCGATCTGGAGCGCCTTGAGGAAGACGAAGCATATGTTGTCTGTGTAATGTAATGACACAAAGCTTCCAGGTAGTTTCGGCAACTGCGTCAAAAAAACAGAATGATCGCCTCTCCCGAGCAGCCCCAATCTGAAGACTTCGCAAAACCGCCAAACAAGACAGCAAAACAATCATCAACTTATCCAAGAGTCGCTAAACAACATTCTGCTATGTTGCCAAGGGCACTTCCTCCGATCGCGCCGCAGTTGCGTTAGCAGCAGGGGGTGTCATTTGTGCCAATGTTGCTTCAATTAATCCCGTAAATAGAGGATGGGGACGGCTGGGACGGGAGCTAAACTCCGGGTGGAACTGGGTGGCAATAAAAAACGGATGACCCGTGTATTCAATCATCTCCACCAAGCGACCATCAGGTGATGCGCCACTGATCACATAGCCTGTATCGAGAAGAACTGCCCGATAGGCATTATTGAACTCATAACGATGGCGATGGCGTTCGTAGATGACTTCCTCGCCATAGAGCCGAGCTGCCAAGGTACTGGGGCTAATCCGGCAAGGATACAGCCCCAGCCGCATCGTACCGCCGAGATCCACCACATCCTGCTGTTCCGGCAGCAGATTGATCACGGGATGGGGGGTTTCCGGTTCAAACTCAGCACTGTTTGCCCCCGGCAGTTGGGCAATATTTCTCGCCCAGTCAATAATCGAGCATTGCATCCCCAGACATAAGCCGAGGAAGGGAAGCTGATGTTCACGGGCATATTGAATCGCCATAACCTTGCCATCGACGCCTCGTATCCCAAAGCCGCCAGGCACAATCAACGCCTGCACCCCTTCAAGGTGGGTGGCTGCCCCTTGAGCTTGAATATCTTCGGCATTGACCCACCGCACATTCACTGCACTCTCGACCGCGATCGCGGCATGGGTCAAGGCTTCCACCACCGAAAGATAGGCATCACTCAGCTGCACATACTTACCTACCAGCGCCACCGTAATTTGGTGTTTAGGTGCTTTCATCCGCTCAACAAGCACCTGCCATTGGCCCAAATCCAAAGACCGTGACTCTAATTTCAACAACGCCAAGACTTGGTGCGCCAATCCTTCCCGCTCCAAGATCAGCGGCACTTCATAAATGCTGCTCGCATCCGGTGCCGTGATAATATCTTCGACCGGCACATCACAAAAGCCCGAGAGCTTTTCTTTGATATGTGGGGTAATTGCCCGTTCAGAGCGACAAACCAACATATCTGGTTGAATCCCGATCGAGCGCAGTTCTTTAACCGAATGCTGAGTGGGCTTGGTTTTGAGTTCGCCCGCCGCTGCAATCCAAGGGATTAGGGTGACATGCATAAACAGGGCATTATCCCGTCCAACGGTCTTGCGGAATTGACGGATTGCCTCCAAAAACGGCTGAGATTCAATATCCCCCACCGTACCGCCAATTTCCGTAATCACCATATCAGAATGGGCATTTTGGGCGACCCGCTGAATCCGCTCTTGAATTTCGTTGGTGATATGGGGAATCACCTGTACCGTGCCGCCTTGGTAGTCTCCCCGCCGTTCTTTGTTGAGCACGGCTTGGAACACTGCACCCTGCGTCACGCTATTAAACCGAGACATGGAGGTATCGGTAAAGCGTTCGTAATGGCCCAAATCTAAATCTGTCTCGGCCCCGTCTTCAGTCACAAAAACTTCCCCATGTTGAAAGGGGCTCATCGTGCCGGGGTCGACATTAATGTAGGGGTCGAGTTTAAGGATTGAAACGGAGTAACCACGGGATTTCAACAGACGACCCAAACTGGCGGCGACGATGCCTTTACCGATGCTGGAGACAACGCCTCCCGTCACGAAGACGAACTTAGTCATGGTTGTAGCGCAAGCTGATCTTGAGAGTAAATCTTCGGCCTCCATTTTGCCACATCGTCTGCGATCGTCAGCACTAACCGTTACGATAGTGAAGGCTGTAAGTCGCCTGCTTGATATGACCTCTACTCTTTTGCCTCCACCACTAACCAATGGCGATCAGCGTGTTGTTTATCCAGGCATCACTTGGGCGCAATTCAAGCTCATCCAAGCTGGATTTGCCCAATCTCCAGGCATTAAGCTGGCCTATTCTGAACAAACCATTGAGATTCTGATGCCCGGACGCGAACATGAAATGTTTAGCCGCTTGATCGGTTTTTTGATTGGGTTGTTTTGTTTGGAACGGGCGATCGAGTTTGAGCCGACAGGTTCGATGACCCAAGAAAAGGCAGGGGAAGTTTCCGTACAAGCAGATGAGTCCTACTGTTTTGGGATATCGAAACCAACTCCAGATCTGGTGGTAGAGGTTATTTTCACCAGTGGGGGGCCAAGCAAGCTGGAGCGATATCGCATCTTGGGTGTGCCCGAGGTATGGTTTTGGCAAGATGGGGTTTTACAGTTATTCCATTTGCATCAGGGCCAGTATAGAGCGGTGACGCAAAGCGAGATTCCCGAGTTGGCCAGTTTGGATATGGCGTTGTTCTCACGGTGTGTGTTGATTGCGGAGACTTCCCGTTTGGAGGCGGCTCAGGTTTTTCGAGCCGGTTTGGGTTGACCCACTCACTGCCTTAAATTGCAAAAGAAAAAATAATCATCTTGACCCCAACCAGGGAAACTCTGGTTGGGTGTTGCCGTCTCCCCAATACCCCTCAAAGCGAGAAAAATCCTCAGAAAAGCTCAACTCTAAGTCACCTGTTCCATATCTGTCTTGCCAAATGCAGTGCATAACCAAAGGCTCGAGTGATTGGCATTGGGATAAGCTGCCGGGCACAACTTCCCCTTGCTCGTTCATTGTGTACCGTCCTTCTACAACGCCCGCTTCATTACGTTGAAATTCTGTAATCCCAGACAGGAATTCGCCTGCGCCCCAGATTTCGCTTTGATAAACCCCTAGAATTTGCAATTCCCAGTTTGCTGAGAATTCAGCCTTAGCTATTGGCACATTGCTCAGGAGCAGCATTGTGGCGGTAGAACCGATAATTGACGCGATTCTCATCTTGCTTCTTTATCTTTTGTTATTTTGCGAACCTGACCATCCTATTGCGCTGTGGTGATCGTACCCCATTGCCACACGACAAACCCTCGTCCACATCGTCCTCTAAGCAACCCAGAAAATGCACAAAAATCAATCCCGACTAATTTAGTCCGGTTTGGATTACAATGCTAAAATCGATTCAATAACACCCGCTCTGACCGTCTGGTCAGACAATTTGTAAACCGAACTGGTTATGCTAAATCCCAACTTGGATGAGATCCAACTCACCAAAGAAGAATATGAGCGGTATGCGCGTCATATCATCCTGCCGGAGGTGGGTCTAGAGGGGCAAAAACGCCTCAAAGCCGCCTCGGTGCTTTGCATTGGCACGGGCGGACTCGGTTCCCCCCTGCTGCTCTATCTCGCTGCTGCTGGCATCGGCCGCATCGGCATTGTGGACTTTGATGTGGTGGATCATTCCAACCTCCAGCGTCAGGTGATCCATGCCACCTCGATGGTGGGTAAGCCCAAAATCGAGTCGGCTAAGCACCGCATCCTGGAAATCAATCCCTACGCTCAGGTGGATCTCTACAACACCGCCCTTAGCTCAGCAAATGCCCTCGACATCATGCGTCCCTATGATGTGATTGTGGATGGCACTGATAACTTCCCGACGCGCTACCTTACCAACGACGCTTGCGTCCTCCTCGACAAGCCCAATGTCTATGGTTCCATTTTCCGGTTTGAGGGTCAGGCGACGGTCTTTAACTATGAAGGCGGGCCAAACTACCGCGACCTCTATCCCGAACCCCCACCGCCGGGGATGGTGCCCTCTTGTGCTGAGGGGGGAGTGCTGGGTGTGCTACCTGGCATCATCGGGGTGATTCAGGCCACTGAAGCGATCAAGATTATTTTGGGTTCCAAAGATACCCTCAGCGGGCGTCTGTTGCTCTACGATGCCCTCAAGATGAAGTTCCGCGAACTCAAGCTACGCCCCAATCCGGAGCGCCCAGTCATTGAGAAGCTCATTGACTATCAGCAGTTCTGCGGTATTCCCGATGCCAATGCCCAAGCTCAAGAGGAGAAAAACGCTGTGCAAGAAATGACCGTGACGGAGTTAAAGGAACTCCTGGATAGTGATGCCCAGGATTATGTGCTCATTGATGTGCGTAATCCCAATGAATACGAGATTGCTCAGATCCCTGGTTCGGTGTTGATTCCGCTGCCGGATATTCAAGATGGTTCAGGGGTTGAGAAGGTGAAGGAAGTGCTCAACGGCCATCGTTTGATTGCCCATTGCAAGATGGGGGGACGTTCTGCGAAAGCGCTGGGCATTTTGCAGGAGCATGGCATTGAAGGCACAAACGTGGTGGGTGGCATCACCGCTTGGAGTAATGAGGTGGATTCTTCTGTGCCGACTTATTAATGTTTGATTGATTGGTTTAGTTTGATTTGCGATCGCTCTCCTTAATCAAAAGGGGGGCGTTTTTGTTTTGGCGCAACCACAGAGGAATTACGCTTACAATATCCAATATCCCTCTTTTGTTATGCTGGCAGATTCAGCTTTTCGGATTTTCAATAGCGATCGGGAGTTTGATTGTAAACAATGCACCTCCTCCCAAAACAGAATCACAAGTTAACGTGCCACCATGTTTTTCAGTAATGATTTGGTAGCTAATTGAGAGCCCCAAACCCGTCCCTTGACCGACCGATTTGGTGGTGAAGAAGGGATCAAAAAGGTGATCGCAGGTAGTAGAATTCATCCCTGGACCATTATCCTTGATTTTGATGAGTACTGATTCTACTTCTGCCAATGTTTGGATCGTGATCAAGGGTGATAAGTTTTCACCGGTCTGCTCTTCGATTGCATCAATACTATTGCTAATAATATTGATAAAGACTTGGTTCAATTGGCCCGCATAGCATTCAATAAAAGGTAACTCACCATATTCTTTGATGACCTGAATTTCTGGTCGCCCACTCTGAGCACGTAAGCGGGTTTGTAAAATAGTGAGAGTGCTATCTAAACCTTTATGGATATCTACAGCCTTCACAGTTGCTTCATCGAGTCGTGAGAAGTTGCGCAATGAATTGACAATGACTTGAATCCGCTCAGTGCCCACTTTTATGGATTGAAGCAGCTTAACAAAATCAGTTTTCAAAAATTCTAAATCGATATCTTCAATTGTGCTTTGAACATTGGGATGAGGGTGAGGATAATAGTGCTGATATTGCTCTAATACACTCAACAAATCTTGGACGTACTCTTTGGCTGGTTCGAGATTACCGTGAATAAAACTCACTGGATTATTGATTTCATGGGCCACTCCAGCGACCAATTGACCCAATGCAGACATCTTTTCCGATTGCACCATTTGCAATTGGGCTTGCTTGAGGTCATGAATCGCCTGAGCCAGCTCACTCGTGCGCTCTTGCACCCGCACCTCTAACTGATCCTTGGCTTGAGCCAGTTCAATCGTGCGCTCCTGTACACGTTTTTCCAGTTCACGGTTAGTTGCTGCCGCCGCAGCTTGCTCCTGGCGCAACCGTCGCTGCCGCGCGGCTTGAACCCGCCAGAACACTATGGCTAAACTCAGGGCTAATGCCCCGAGGGCAAACGCGATAAGATCTAAGGGTCGAAGTTGTTGCTCGATATTCTCTTTAGGAATCACCAGTGCGATCGACCAATTGGCTTCTTGCATGGGGAGATAGGCGATATATTGCATTTGACCATCAATCGTTCGCAGCTCAATCCCCGCTTCCTGGTCAATCATTTGCTGTGCAACAGCAGCTAAATCTGTATTGATATCGTCGAGTAAACTCGTTGCGGGTTCCTCTTGGGTTGACATCCGCTCGACATCCGGATGCACCATCGCTCGACCATCAGAATTCAGCACAAATGCATAGCTTTTCGGACCATACTCCAGCATTGAGACCACTTCAGACACCAGATCAACAGTCACGGCATTATTAACAGCCCCCAAAATGCTAGGATTACGCCCAAATACATCAGCGTCGTCTGACTGCTCATTTGATGGGTTCGTTGTGGGGGACGTTTGCGACCAAATCGGTGTGGAGATCAAAATTTGGGTAACACCTGTGGTGGGCGAGATCACGGCATCACTCACAAAAGTCTTGCCTTGCATAACTTCTTGAAGATAGGCACGGTGGCGTAAATCTTTGCGCTTAAGACCCGCTGAAGTATTGGCAACCAAATAACCATCGTTACCGATTAACGAGAGTTTGAACGGATCGACTGTTCGGGCTAGCTCACCCATAAAGTAGGGCTCCATCGTTGACCAGTCTAAGGTCTGTACCGTTGGTGTGTTGGCGATCGCCTCCGTCTGAGACTTCAAGGTTGCTAGCCAGCGATCGATTTCATTGGCACCATTTTGTACTTCCAAAAAGGCATTTTGCTTTAGACTTTCCAGCGTTACCCGTCGAATCACGCCATAGCTGTAGCAAGCGGCGATAGTCACAACGATGATGGCAGTGCCCGCCAGATATTGCGCCCAATTCATCTTTTGCAATAACGGATGAAGAGATGGGGACTGGGCTGGGTGGAGTCTAGCCATAACGTTTTAGACAGTCATGGAATTTGAGGATTTAAGATGGATTAAGTAGGCCAGGGTAGAAAAGCTCAAGTAGATTGAGAGATATGAATATAGCTGTATCCTTTATCCCAAAAGGGACTCGGGGATCGTTTACAAACAGAAACATAGTTGCCTATTTCAAAGCTGACCTACTTAAACACAGCTTAAGCTTACTTATTTAGCACTGTTGAATCAGGAGAGCTAGTAATATACCGTCATATAGCAAGGGTTTATATCAGTAATTGTAAAATTGCTTTAGCTTTCTTCTGGGCGATCGCTTTGGCCATTTCACCATTTTTATCAACAAATCTCAGAGTCTACGCCCGCTTCTAGTAAAATCTTAACCCTGTCTCTAATTCTTGAGCTGAACGACTCTCAAAAGGGTGTTATTACGATCTGTCGGCACTAAGTGTAGGATCAGTACCACGCTGGAGCGGCCATTGCATAGATGCTAGTACAGGACGGCAGAAATAAGCCATCCATTCAAAATTCACAGAATGCCTGTTGTATAAGCACTTTGAACTCTGAACTTTGAACTCTGAACTCCGCATCGCGGTACTAGGCTTTTGATGCTGCAAATGAAGGATGTAAAAATGATGACAGCCCCTAGGGGCATCCCAGCGATCGCCTCCCCGTTCACCCCATCACTCCTTCACCCATGACTCCCGATTGGCTGCGTATCAAAAAAGCCCTTAGCGTCGAGGCCGATCGCGGATTTGGAGATCTCCAGGGCAACCAATATCGCTTCAGCGAATTTATGACCCTGACCTTCGGCGACCCGCTCAAAGGGGTTGATGATTACCAACGCCGCCGCTGGAGCAAACTCGCTCAGGACTTCGCCCAATATCCCAACCTCACTGTTAAACAACGTCAGGGCGTTGTTGCGATCGCCCGTCGTCTAGTGCAAGAGCTGATGCTAGCCGCTGAAGCCTCCCCTACGCCCCCCCAGCCTAAGCGCCCTAAAACCACACCCCTAGTAGAGCAAGCCACAGTAAAGCAGGCCACAGTCGGGCAAGCGCCCAGTCAACAAGCTCGGGCAGGGCAACCCCAAAACACCTATCAACTCCCCCTGCTCGATCGCCCCCTTAAAGCCCTCCCTAAACTCAGTCGTAAGCGCAGCCTTGATAACCTGGCTCGGCTCGGCATCATCACTGTGCGGGATGCCCTCTTCTACTATCCCCGCGACCATATGGACTATGCCCGCCAGGTGGAAATTGCCCACCTCACCCCTGGCGAAACCGTCACGGTGATGGGCTACATCAAAAGTTGCAGCTTTTTCACCAGCCCCAAAAACAAAAGCTTGACCATTATGGATCTGCGGTTGCGCGATCGCTCCGGTCAGCTAAAGCTGAGTCGCTTTTTCCATGGCCCCCGCTATAGCAATCGCGGCTGGCAGAAAAAACAAGAACAACAATATCCCCGCAATTCTCTGGTGGCCGCATCGGGGCTGGTCAAGGTCAATAAATATGGCACAACTTTAGAAAACCCTGAAATCGAGGTGCTGGATGGCCCCGATGGCCAGATTGAATCCCTGAAAGTCGGGCGCATTCTGCCCGTTTATCCCCTCACCGAAGGGGTTTCTGCTGATGTGGTGCGGGGCGCGGTGCTGGCCGCTTTGCCTGCGGCGACAGAGTTGGACGAACCGCTCCCCACGAATTTACGCAAAACCCATGCACTTGTTTCCCTCGCTCAGGCGATCCAAGAAATCCATTACCCTCCGGATCACGATCGCCTCATCCAAGCGCGGCGGCGACTGGTGTTTGATGAATTTTTCTATTTACAGCTTAGTTTTCTGCGGCGGCGTCAGCAACAAAAGCAGGTGCAAAAACAGGCAGCAGTACTGACGCCCACAGGGGAATTAAGCGATCGCTTCCGCAAACTCCTGCCCTTCGCTCTCACCAATGCCCAGCAGCGGGTGATCAGTGATATTTGGCAAGACCTCCAGGCCAGCACCCCGATGAATCGCTTAGTACAGGGGGATGTAGGCTCAGGCAAAACCGTGGTGGCGGTGTTTGCGATCTTGGCAGCCCTGCAATCGGGCTATCAAGCAGCCCTAATGGCGCCCACAGAAGTTCTCGCCGAGCAGCATTACCGCAAGTTGGTGGAATGGTTTAATCAGCTCTATCTTCCGGTGGACTTGCTGACGGGCTCCACTAAAACCAAGAAGCGGCGGGAAATCCATGACCAGCTCTATACTGGGGAACTGCCACTATTAGTCGGAACCCACGCTTTAATCGAAGACCCAGTACAGTTTCGGAAATTGGGCTTAGTTGTGATCGATGAGCAGCATCGGTTTGGTGTTAAGCAGCGAGCGCGGTTGCTGGCCAAGGGCGAATCGCCCCATGTGCTGACGATGACAGCAACGCCGATCCCCCGCACCCTGTCCCTGACCTTGCATGGGGACTTAGATGTGTCCCAAATTGATGAGTTGCCTCCTGGTCGCCAACCGATCCAGACCCAAGTGCTCACTGCCAAAAAGCGTCAGCAGGCCTATGACCTGATCCGGCGGGAACTAGCCAGCGATCGCCAAGCCTATATTATCTTTCCCATGATTGAGGAGTCAGAGAAACTCGATGTCAAGGCGGCGGTGAAAGAACATGAACGCTTGCAGGAAACTATTTTCCCAGAAGTGAAGGTGGGGCTGCTCCACGGTCGGATGACCTCTGCCGAAAAAGATGAAGCCCTGCGCCGTTTTCGGGACAACGAAACCCCGATTATTGTTTCGACAACGGTGATTGAGGTGGGGGTGGACGTGCCCAACGCGACGGTGATGCTGATCGAAAATGCCGAGCGTTTTGGCCTGTCGCAGTTGCATCAATTGCGCGGGCGCGTCGGACGGGGCAGCCACCAGTCCCACTGCTTGCTGATGAGCAGTGGCAAAAACCCTGATTCCCAGGAGCGCCTTGAAGTGTTGGCTCAATCGCAAGATGGCTTTTTTATTGCGGAGATGGATCTCCGACTGCGGGGGCCAGGAGAAGTGTTGGGGACACGGCAGGCGGGGTTAGCGGATTTTGCCCTAGCAAGCCTGGTGGAGGATCAGGATGTATTGTTTATCGCCCGTGAGGCGGCAGAGCAGCTACTGGCAGCGGAATCTGACCTCGCCTCCTATCCCAAGCTGCGGGCCGAGTTGGAGCAGCGCGATCGCCAGTGGACTGGAGGGGCAATGTTGAATTAGGGCGCGTCATCAGTGGCCTCTTGCCCGCCGCTTGACGGAGCCTCGCACCCAGCGATTTTAGATGAGAGCTATGAATAATGTTGGCTAAGCAGAATTATTAAATTAGGTAACGTTTAGGAACTTTTGCAATCCCCAGACATCTATTCGACTTGAGGGAATCCTGCTGGATTGCTCCGGAGACTGCGCCAACTGCTAGGAAGAATTTGGATATTGATTTCTATCACACACACCAAATCACATTATCCTATGAGTAAAAACAGACGATCTAGCGTTGTTGATTTTTTGTACCTTCACATTGGCGTATCCCAGCAAATTCACGGATAACAGTCGCTTTTAACATTTCCTCTCACGGAAAAATAAGTAAAATTCCGTATCTTCACGGAAGATTTACAGACTTTGACCGGACATTTACTGAAACTTTACGCATTTTCTCGAAACTGATCGTTTAATAGAGACAAGAGGGGCATCGGTCGATTGGCAATATTTCATTCACTGTCACCTGGCTAAATATTACAGACGAACCTTGGAGGGAGACCGCAGGTCTAGGGAGGAAAACAAAAACAATGAAACAGTCTAAGCACATATCTAGGATGGCCCAATGGCTGGCTGGTGCTGCTGTGTTGGCTAGCGCAGGCGCGATCGCTGCTGCCCCGGTTCGAGCACAGTCGGGAGCGCCAAACTTATCGATGGCCATTTCCTTTGATCAAGGCGAGACACAATTTCGCACTTACACTCATAGTCCAGACCCCGATAGTTTGTACGAGTATGGTGAGAGCGCTGCCGTTCGTGCTCTAACCGATGGTGATATCACAACCAATGTGGAGTTGTGGTACAAGGCTGAAACACCAGCGATTACGAACGATGACATCATCGATTCAAATCTGGGGACATCAGGAGCGAATAATAGTGAGAGTGTGGCTCGGAATGTGGGATTTACTGCGACCAACGGCAATCGTCAAGTTCGTGTGTCGAGTGTAACGGCGGATGAATGGGATGTTTACGGTCAGCAATGGGTGAATGAGTTCATTGGCAAATACACTCCCTTTGCTAGTGCGATGGAGAACCTGAGTGAACCGGCTCAAGTGGTTTTTCAAGAGTCGTTCCGCCATGCTGGTTTGGGTGACCCCAATGTCGCAGAGTTTTCACTTGATGAAGACGGGAATATTACCCTCCAAACCGTTGGCTTTTATGACCTCAGTCCCGTTATTGAAGCCCGTACGACAGAGAAAAAGCTTGCAGCCGAAGCAGTGGTTGCCCTAGCGGCTGCCCCACCGCCTGTTAAAGCGGCGGCAGCTGCGAAAGAAGGTCTCACTGTTGAGCAACTTGATGAGAAAATCGAGACCGCTAAAGCAGCAGCGGAAGGGCTTGACGCAATCCTTCTCGCGCTCGAAGAGCTGGAAGAGCTTGAGAAAACGTTGCAAGCGAGTGAAGTTGCTAAGGTTGAAATTTATGAGGATGGCGAACTGACCGCCACCGAATATGCTTACACCTTTGAGCTGATTGAAACTGGCTTTGTGGCGAGGGATGATGGTGAATCTTATTCAGGTTTAGCTGAATGGGTTTACTCTGGTGAGAGCGGTGATGCACCTGCGTCTGAGGCCGTGCCGGAACCGGGTTTCTTGCTCGGGGCGGCGATCGCGGGTGGTCTATTCCGTGCCGCTAAACGCCGTAGCCAACGTTAAATTTAATCCTCTCTAGCATCCTCCACAATGGGAGTTAGTCTTTGGGCTAGCTCCCATTGTTGTTTCTGTCTTTCCCCATGACTTTGCCGACTTTTTTGCTTCTTGGTGCCCCTAAAGCTGGAACCACTGCGCTTTATTACGTATTGCAGCAACATCCCCAGGTGTTTATGAGTGCGGTAAAGGAGCCTCATTTTTTTGCTTTTGCTGATGCCCAAGCGGCTCAGTTTAATGGCCCCCGAGACGATCGCGGTGAACTCACAACGCGCTCGGTTACGGATGTATCCGCTTATAAAGCTTTGTTTGCCGGCGCAACTGAAATGGCACGAGGCGAAGCGTCAACAATGTATCTCTACTATCCTCAGGTGCCAGAACGGATCGCCCATTATGCACCTGAGATGAAGTTGGTGGCAATTCTACGGAACCCCATCGATCGCGCCTTCTCTCATTTTTTACACCTGCGGCGGGAGGGACGGGAGGGTTTAACGGATTTTGCCCAGGCGTTAGCTGCGGAACCGGAGCGGATTGCTCAGGGTTGGTCACCGGCTTGGCATTATCAGGCGGTGGGCAATTATACAGAACAACTCCCGCGTTATTGGCAGCAGTTTCCCCGTCAGCAGTTGCGGATTTATCTCTATGAAGATTGGCAGCGCGATCCGGCAGGGTTTTTGTGCGATCTGTTTGAGTTTATTGGGGTTGATTCGGGGTTTGAAGCGCAGTTGGGCGATCGCGCCAACACCACGACCCAAGTTCAAAAAAACCTCGGTATTCACGATTTTCTCACCCAAGAGAATCCCCTCAAATCGATATTAAGGCGTTTAATCCCGGCTCGGATTCGTCAGCCTTTAGCGGCTAAAGCTTATCGTGCCAATGTTGATGCGCCGCCCCAACTCACTCCAGCGTTACGGACTCAATTGTTGCCCCAGTTCCGGGAGGGGATTTTGCGGACTCAGGAGCTGATTGGGCGCGATCTGTCCCATTGGTTGTGAGCTATGGTGATACGCTACCCGGACGTTCTGAGTCGCAATCACGCCAGGATGAGATCAAAATCATTCCCCCTTGGGAGAGGTGGTCGGGCATAGCGTTGACCGGGGTGGGTTTTGTGGGACGTTCCCAGCCGCTGGCGGCGTCACCCCCCTTACACTAGACGCTTTGCGGCTTCCCGCAGGGTAGGGGGGAAGGGGGGAGCGCAGGTCTTCGCTTGAGGAAACCCGAGATCCCCCCGGCTGTGCCGACCCCCTTGGTAAGGGGGTTCTACTCGTCCTCGCCGAGCAGCGCTTGCAAGGTGGTGGGGTCGGCGATGCCTTGGAGGATCGCGTGGATAATCATGGAGTCTTCAAAGTCTAATGGGCCCATCAGGGTGGCTTCGTCACGTTCCCCTTCCAAAATACGGCGTTGAGTTTCAATCAATTTGGTCGCTGAGTTTGGAGCCGACTGCATCGCAGTTTCTAATTTCTCAAGGGCATCTACATCACCATTTACAGCCATAACAGTACCAAGAATTAATGATCTGATTGATGGTGTAAATTTCTGGAGCCCATACTGGATTTTTACATAAAAGACTTTAGCCTTCTGCCGATAGATTCTTTCCTCGGATGCCAGTCCTTGCTTCTCAGCAATCTCAACCAAGATTTTGTATATCTTCCAGATCTCGGCGGCGGTGGGGTCAAAGGTTTGCCAAATCTCTAGGGCAGCTTTAGCGTATTGGTGTGCAGTGGTAAGGTCACTAGAACTGGGATGAGGTTGGCTTTGGAGAAGCATAGCAAGATCAGTGAGGACTGTAGATCGAAGAATAGGTTGATTGATTTGACGAAAAACTTCAGCAGTCTTCTCGTACCAAGCTTTTGCCACCTCGATTTGTCCTACTCGTTGGTTGACTATTGCTAACTGATGCCACGTGGTAGCTGTGCCCGCTGAATCTCCCTGCGATTCCCAAAGTCTTGCTGCTTCTCGATAGTGATGCTCTGCTGCCTCCCACTGCTGTGCCTTCCCATAGATCACACCCAATTGATGCCATGTCTTGGCCTCACTCAATGGTTCACCCAACTGTTGAAAGGTAAATAGCACTTCCTGATAAAGTTTTGCTGCCTCTTTCAAATCGTCTTGCTTTATTGCCAGATTTCCAAGTTTCCCTTTAACAATAGCTGTGCTTCGAACGCCGCTTCTTTCCTGAGCCAAAGCTAGAGATGTTTCATACGCCGATCGCGCTCCAGCCCAATCTCTCATATCTATTAGCACATCTCCCAGATCGCTATAGAACAATCCCTGTTGTAACTTTACGTCATCGTCAATCTGTCCTAGCTCTTCTAACATGGCAAGGCCTGCCCGGTAGTATTCTGCTGCCTGTGCCACTTTACCCTGGGCTTTTAGGCAAAGCCCGATTCTATTCAGCGTTTGGCATCGATTATAGCTAGGGGTATCAGTACCTCGGTAAACACAACCAACGCCTCTGCCACTCGTCTATCAGCTTGCAAAGCTTCGCCTTGGTTGATGCGAGCTAGAAACCAGTTGTATGAACCTACTTCATCCTCCTGTAACCGTGTCAGTTTGTCTGTCAACGCTGCCGCATCCTGGCTGAGTCCAAAGCTATGGAGAATCTTTTTGAAACTAGTTACAAACGCCACTGCATTGGAATCGTTAGCGGCAATAGCCTGGTTCACCGCCTGCATCAGATTGGGTAATTCAAGACGAGTGATAGCGTTAACTACCTGGGTTTTTTTTCTACCTTCAACGCATAGAAAACAACAAAATTGGTAGTACCACTGATGGTGAGCATGCAGAATGTTTTTATCTTCGGTAGTGCACTGGGGCCACAGGGCTGGGGCGAGGGTAGGGTGAAACTTTAGGTAGGGTGTAGAAAAACCAGAAAAGTGTTCAGCCTGTATAAGCCCAGTTGTTTCCAACTGTGTTCGGATTGGCAGCCAATCCGTTTCAGCAATATTGAGAATTCTCAGTACACTAGCCTCCATTGCTCCTCCCTCAAAAACCCCCAACCTCGGCAACCACCGCCTTACCCCATCATCCACGCGATCCAACGACAACATCAACGACGCCACCAACGGATTCTGCTCCGCCCCCTCCAACAACAACTTCGCCAACCGCTGGCCCACCTCCGCAATCCGCCGCTCCTTCAACTGCCGCGCCAACAAACCAATCGAGAGCGGATGAAAATCCACCAGGCTAAAGAGCTTCACTAACGGCCCCCGCTGCGGCTGCGGAACCCTCGGCTCCGGCGGCAACTGCATCAACGCTTGAAAATACGCCAACGCATCATCTGGATATTGCTCAGTCCCCAGCCCCTGCAACTGCAAGCGCTGATGGTGCAAACTGCCCTCAATCGGATAGTCCGGATGCTTAAAATCTGGCTGGCGCGTGGTCAACAGCACCCGTGTCGCCCCCGTCTCCGACCAAACCTTTGCCGCATCCAACAACGCCCGCTGTGGCTCAGTCTCCAGAGCTTCGAGGTTATCCAAAATCAGCAACACGGGGGCAGCGGTTGACAACGCCTGTATCACCGCTGCCGCATCCACAAAACTCTGCTCCAGCACCGTGCTCAAAACACTCACCGCATAGCTCACCGGATCTTGCCCCTGATATTGACTGTAGTCCACCAAACAAACCCGCCCGAACATGCCCGTCCGGTGCAGCCAGCGCCCTGCCTCCAGAGCCAAATAGGTCTTGCCCTGGCCGCCAAAGCCACTGATCGTCAGTCGCCGCGTCTTGTGGGCAAAGGCCCGCTCAATTAGCCATAGCTCCCGACTGCGCCCCCAAAACCCTGCTTCTTGCAACTCCGGCAGATTGCCCCATTGGGTTGCGGGTTCCGGCATCGTTGGGGTTGCTTTGGTCAGCAGCGGCGTATCTGCCCCCGCCTGATAGAGCGCAGGCAAAAACCAATCTTGAAGCCTCAGAGTGATTTCTTGGTGCTGACCCCGCACCCGTGTCCCCCGCTCTGGATGCAAATAGAGCTGCCGTCGGGCATTGTCGAGTGCTTCGCCCATGCCCTGACCCCGTGCCAAACCCCGATAGAACTGGCCAAACAGCTCCCGCGTTGTGGCCACCAGCACCGAATGGGTCATGGCCAATACTGCCGGAATGCCGCTATGGGTCAACCGTGCTGCCACGCTACCCATTACGCCACTTTCTGGCGTTTCATCTGTTGTATTCTCCTTATCTTCAGCCTTGTTTTCGGCCGTGCCAACCATCGCCGACTGACAAGCCGAGAGCACGATTAAACCCACGTTTTGCTCATTCAGCATCGAAGCAAGTTTTTCGGCACTGATCAGCGCTCTCCCACCCTTGTCATCTTCAAACAAGAGATAACCCATATTTGCCGCTTCAGCAGGCGTGGAGCGGGTTAAGCTCAAACCGTCACTCGCTCTGGCTTCCTGGAACAAGCGGCCATCAGGGTCATACACGCCATGCCCGTCAAAGTGGATGATATCAATGGGGGGCTGACGGTCATCTTCAAGGCGATCCACTAGGGCACTCAAGGTTGCTGGACGTAAAAATTCAACTGCAACCTTGCCTTCACCTTCTTTAGCCAGAGCATCCAGCACCGCTTGGGCATCACTGCGCGGATCAATAAAGCCAGCATCCTTGGGTCGACTAACCACAAACAAAATTCGTACCGCTGCTTTCGGCTCAAACTCAACGAGGTTAAACCCACCCGTAACGTTAAACTGTCGCCGGATTGAAATACGGGGATTGCTATGGAAGAGGAAATTGCCATCGGGAATATGCAGTAACTCCCAAGGCAGCGCCAAAATATCGGGGTGACTCGCACCAATTGTGAAAACTCGTCCCGGTTGCTTTTGGGCATAAAACTGTCCGAAAGCGGCTTGGGCTGGAAATTGACCTAATGTGGCGGTAAACAGAGCAGTTCCCCATTCAGGTAGTTTTTTCTCGATACGTTCAGCCCGTTGATCATCCACATCGGTGGTGTATGAAGCCGAATAAGTCTCCAGATACCAACGGATATCTTGTAAGTCTTGACTGGCGATCGGATTTTGGAAGCTCAGGGGTTTTGTGGTTCCCGTTCTGGATTGAACAATCACTTGCTGGGGATTGGGAAAATTAGATTTAGCTCTAAACTCATTCGCTAAACTCCTCACAAAACGTCTTCAACCCCAGATGAATCACAATCACCGCCACCGCCACCAACACCGTATCCAGCAACGCGCCCGAGAAGCCCATTGCCACCAAAATCGGCCCAAAACTCTTCACCACATCCCCACTGGCCAAATCTTGCCACTGTTGCCACTGGGCACTCAACACACCCCCCTCTTCGCAAATATCCGCCTTCGCCGCCCGCCGAAACTTCCGCAAGAAGCCCCGCGCTGACTCGCCTGTCACCCGCTGAATTTCCGCCACCTGCTTGGCTAACGGTGCATCCGGCTCATCCAAACTTCGCTGCACCGCCATCGGAGCCACCTTCCCCAACGCGGCGATTTCTTGATCAATCCGACTCGCTAGAGCTTCGACTGTAACAGGATCAAATGGAGTTGCCATAACGCTGCAAGAACCAATGTTTTTCTCAAACCTAACCGATGTTTTCAGAGGTTGGGAGAATTTTCCTGAAGGCTTTACAGTTTTTCGCCAATAGCAACTCGTTGCAAAACCATTGGGAAAAACTGTCGTCTAAAATATCAACATCTCCCGATTCATAAGCCTCAACTGAACTATCAAGGGTAATAACCTAATGACCCCAACCCTCAACCTAAATGGCCTCACCCCAACTCAAATCCAACAACTCCAAACCCTCGCTGACCAATTCCGCACCATCAACAAACAGAACATACAAACGAGTCAAACTGTCCAGAACGGCAAAGAACTCCTTACCTACTGGCAACACATGGGAGTTATCAACAGCTTGCCCAAGACTATAGATAGTCAACAATACGCACGCCAACTCCGAGACCAAGCCCAAAATCGTAAGATTACCCAGTTTTAATGATGTATTTACTGGATACAGACATTCTTATTGATGTGCTGCGGGGTCATGAACCTGCACTCGACTGGTTTGTAACCCTTGACCCCTTACCGCACTTAACTGGTTTTGTGGTGATGGAACTGCTCCAAGGTGCTCAAAACAAGGTTAAAGTCCGCCAAGTTGAACAACTGGGGGCTCCGCTGCCCATGATTTGGCCAACCCCAGAACAATGCAATAATGCCCTGGTTGTATTTAGCACCCATCACCTTACGAATTCTCTTGGTTTAATCGATGCTCTGATTGCGGCTTGTGCTATTGGCAATAACGCTACGCTTTGTACCTTCAACGTTAAACATTACAAAGCGATCGCTGGACTCAGAACACTGCAACCCTATTCACGCTGATTTAGCCCTATTGGCATCAAATGACCCACTCCAGAAATGTAGCATTTCTAACAAGCGGACTAGCATCTTGCCGTTGTCTTAGAATAAGTGTAGTTCTGTAGATCTCTGGCTTAAGAACACAGTTCTCACTCCACTCATGACCCCTGCGATCGCCCCCCATAACCTCGAACTCTATGAAGTTGAAGCCCAATTCGAGCTTCAGCAGTCCATCGATCCCGCCTTTTTTCCAGAATGGCAAGGCATCGATGTAGAGCTAGATGAACGGGACTGCTACTGGCTCGACAAAGCCAAAACCAACTTTCTGAGCCTGATTAAATACCGACTCCACGAAGAAGTTGTCAAACTATCAATTCTGTCGCCCCTTCTAACTGTGTCAGGTTTAGGTTCCGCCCCCTTTGTTCCCAAAGCCGAAAAACAAGTAGAAATTGCCTTTCCTGCCCAAGATTCAGAGGCTGAAGATGAGGTGATTCGGGGTCGGATTGACTTATTGGTTCTCTACAAAAATCTGTGGGTCGTGACCATTGAAACCAAACCCCAACAATCCGATGTCCTAGAAGCCCTACCCCAAGCCTTGACTTATATGATGACGAGTCCAGAGCAAAGTGCGCCCCTGTTTGGCTTACTCACCAACGGTCGGCATTTTATGTTTGTAAAGTTGCTCAAAACCCCTCAGCAGCTTCCAGTCTATGGGCTTTCGGAGCTGTTTACTCTGTTTCGGCAGGACAATGAACTGTACCAGGTCGCAACCATCTTGCAGCATCTGGGTCAGTTGGTGGTTGCGCGTCACAAGGTTGTCCCGCTGGTTTCCCAAGCGAAGAATATCACGCAATAATGCCCCGGCCGTGAAGCCAGAAAATCATAAACACCAACAGCACCCACAACACAATCGTGACTTGAATAGGGCGATCGCGTAGCAAAACCGTTTCCGGACGTTCTGTTTGCTGCTCACTGAATTCAGAATTCTGAGCTAACTTACCCTGCTGATCACTCAGCAGTTGATAACGGAAAATGCCATAGAGCACAAATGGTAGCGTCAGCAACATCCACGGACTGTCCGCCCCCCCAACGACTGGCCCCGCACTCCAAAGGGTGTAACTGATCAGTGCTCCAGAAGTAGCGCTGCTCTCCATACGGGTTAGAACCGGGAGGGAATAAAACTCCAGCACCTTGCGGGTTTTGCCAATACCCGCCTGCGCCCAAATTAGCTCGGCTTTGCGCTTTTCGATCGCCAAAAACAGCGCCAGCATCGCCGCACAGATCAAAAACCACGGAGAAAGGGGTAGGCCATTGGCCGCAATCCCCGCCACCGCCCGGAGCACAAACCCCATCGAGATGGCGATGATATCCATAATCGGTTCGCGCTTGAGCCGGAAGTTGTAGGCCACTTGCAAAATGGCATAGGTGACGAGCGTAATTCCTAGCTCGGGGGCACGCAGCCAACCGAGGCTCAATGTACCTAAACTCAAAATAATTGCCATCCCAATGGCCACCGGAATACTCACCTGCCCTGAGGCGATCGGCCGCTTGCATTTGACCGGGTGGCGGCGATCGGATTCCACATCCACAATGTCATTGAGCAAATAGAAGCTGCTGGAAATGCCACAAAAGAGCATGAAAGCTAGCAAACTTCCTAGCAGAGTTTGCACATTAAGGCTAAAGGCAAACAATGGAGCAGCCGAAACCACAATATTTTTTGTCCATTGGTGGGGCCGCAGGGCAACCAGATAGGGCCAACGGTGGCGCGATCGCAATTGTGATTCAGCAGAAGGAGATTGTGGTTGCATGAATAACCCTGAGGGCGGATGTTGGGCTGGGCAGTGGCAGATCAAACAGTCTCAGAATATCTCTCAACGATCATCATCCGAGGCGAGCAGGGTGTTTTACTTGGTTGATCTTCCGCATAAATCCATAGCGCGGGCATTTTGCCTGTTGTTGACAAATATCATTCCCGATACATTTTTTCTGGGCATACTCTAAATCCAATGTTGGATTGAACCATTCCTAAAACCTTAAATATGAACTTCGCACAAAATCGATCGAGGTAGAGTTCATGTACTGTATGCGCTTTAGGGATTTTGCTCAAATCATGCACCCATGCTCCGCGCTTGATAAGATGAGTCATGAGTGTCTCCACCCAACCGACCTCACCACCGCAGGAGCGTAGCGCATGATCATCAATCTAATTGGAGTCGTTAATGTTGGCTGGAATTCAGCGAGTATTCTTGGTGTGTCCCTCGCTGTTGCTGGAGCGGGGTTGTACTTTCTGCGCTCTGTGCGACCGGAACTCTCCCGCGACTACGATATCTTCTTTGCTGCAGTGGGTTTAGCCTGCGGTGGGATTTTGCTTTTCAATGGTTGGCGGCTCGACCCCATCTTGCAGTTTGGTCAGTTTTTGCTGGCGCTCTCGACCTTCTTTTTTGCCTTTGAAACCTTGCGCCTGCGAGGTCTAGCTACAGAGCAAGCCAAGCGCAGTACCCCCATTGTGGATGACGATCGCCCGGTTAGTCGGTCTTACCGTGCCTACCAAGAGTCTGACTACGATGAACTCGAACCCGCTTATCGAGAGCCGGACTATCCACCCCGCAAGCGTCTACGGGCTAGCGATGATGTTTATGATGAGCCTGCACCGCCGCCGAGACGATCGCGCCGTGCTGCTCCACCCAGTCGGGAGCCCGGTGCAAACGTCTATCGAGATCTAGAAACCCGCTCACGCTCACGACGAGATGAGCGTGATGACCGTGATAGTCGCCGCCCAGAACGGTCTGAGCAGTTTTCGAGGCGCGATCGCTACCCTGAGGATCGGTATTCAGAACCCGAGCGCTATTCTGAGCAATACGACGAATGGGGCGAAGCCTGGACAGAGGACTATGAATCCGACACCCGTGCCTCGCGGCGTTCTCGTCCGTCTGAAGAACGGCGACCTGCACCTGAAGGGCGGGAGCGTCGTTCCGAAAACCCTCGTCGCCCCTCAAGTACGGCTGTTTATGACGATGAAGAACCAGCTCCCTATGTCGATTATGTAGATTATGAGCCGGATGGTGAGGAATTTGCCGATGAGCGCGATCGCTATCGGTCTTCTGCCACGGATGAGTCAGACTTCGCTGCTCAAGACGAGGATGACAGCCGCTACGACGATCCAGTCAGTGATACCGAAGATGAGAGACCATCTTCCCGTCGCCGTCGGGATGCCTATGATGACTACGATGATGACTATGACTATTAGGGCGCGTTGTTAGTTAACACCAGAAGTCTTACGGGACGAGGGATAGAGCGCCCGATTCGAAAAGCAGAAAAGGGGCTGTGAGTCAGTCATAACAGGAGTTTAAAATCTAACTGACGGCAGTCCCTAGTCCGTCAAGCTTTGCTTAACCTGCAATCCAATCCATTGCGAACTGCAAACTTCCAAACAAAAAATGCTGGATTAGTGGCCGAAACCCAACCCACCCCGGTCAGCGCTATGCTTGACCACCCCTCCCAAGAGGGGATATTTTGTGTTGAAATCTCCTCCTGGGAAGAGTACCCGCAGGGGGAGGTGGGTCGAGTCACTGCGCAAAAAGGGAAAAGTTTCTTCCTTTTTTTCGCTCGCTGTTGGCAGATGCAGGCGCTGCGAACCGCATTAGCTCTGGTGAGTCTCCTCCTACTTTGGGGCTGCAATCGCGGCCCCACTGCCATTCAAACTGCTGAGCTCAATAGTCGCTTCACCGAAGACCAGCCCGCAATTAGTGGTGATGGTGAGGTGGTGGCGTTTATTACCAATCGCAACGGTTCTGCTCAATTGGCGGTTTATGACCTGGAGCGTAAGCAATTCCTTGATGTCTCTGCGATTAATGCTTCAGGGAATCTGATTGCGACTCCAAGCCTGAGTCGAACCGGCCGCTATATTGTCTATATGGTTAATGACCAAGGCCGCCCGGCGATCGCCCTCTATGACCAAGCGATCGAGCAGGTGGAAATTGTGTCTCGGCAATATCGTAGCTGGGTACGCAATCCCCAAATTAGCCCTGATGGCCGCTACATTACTTTTGAAACGGCGCGTCGGGGTCAATGGGATGTGGAAATCCTCGATCGCGGCCCGAACGTTGAGCCAGATTTAGCCGATGGCACGGTGATTGATCCATAAGGCCTTGAGTGGTCTCCTAATTTGCTGGTGCTTCAGGCAAGGGAGATAAACCGGGTGGTCGTTGAAGATCACCAGTTGTGGATGAAGGAGAAGGCGAAGCTGTGGGAATCGGTGTGGTCTGGGGCGGTAGGGGCGGTGTACCCTGTTCCCCAAGTGGATTCTGGCGATTGTAGTCGGGATCGAGTGGTTGAGTGCCTGGGTTGGGATTAAAGGGATCAAACCGATCGCGCTCAGGCGTTCCAGGGATTTCACCCGGGAGGGGAGGACTGTACAGATCGCCGTAGGGATCGAAGGTATTGGGAGCGGTTGAATCGGGAGAAGACTGACCTTTTGGTAAGGTTGCCAACGCAACGCGATCGCCACCAGCCTCTCGCAACACATCCAAAACCTGAACCACGCTGTCGTAGCGGACTTCTTGAGACGCATAGAGCATCATCAACCCATTAGGACGGGTCATAAAATAATTTTCCGCTTGCTCCGAGAGTTGCTGCACATTGCTCACCAAGTTGTCCTGAATATAGATATTGCCAAAATCATCCAGACTGACGATCAGCACCTCTTGCATTTGGGCTGAACCAGAAGCGGCCTTCGGCAGATTGAGCGTAATCGCTTGTTGGCGCGACACCCCTACCGCAGCCAAGATAAAAAAGGTCAAGATGCAAAAAATGACATCAATCAGGGGAATGATCTCGATCCGCACCTCCTCTTGCCGAGCCGCATCTTGCCAGAGATTGAGGGGGCGGCTGGGCGGTTGCGCTTTACGATGTTTGCGGGGTGAATGGGGCGTAGAAGTCATGGAATTGAAAGGGATGATTAAGTAATATCCAGCACAGGTTTCGGTTCGGAACGCTCGATTTCACTTTGCTCAAGCCAGCGCTGACGATAGAGGACTTCTAGATCACTGCCGGCCTTGCGGAAGATTCGAATTTGGCCAGACAACAATGCTTGAAAAACCCGATATGCGCAAAGACTCACAATGGCAACGAATAAGCCCGCTGCGGTTGAATAGAGCGATTCGCCAATCCCCAACGTGACACCAGCGGTTGAGGACGTGCCCAGGTCACTGATGCTAATAGAACCCAAAGAATTGATCAGACCCAGTACAGTCCCCAACAGACCCAATAACGGCGAGAGGGCAATAACCGCTTCTAGGATTTTGTCCCCCCGTCGCATCAGGGCCAATTCATCATCCGCTGAAGCTTCGAGGGCTAAATGGAACACATCTGGCTCAGGCTCAGCCAGGGAAAGGGGGGCAAATAAAAACCGTCCGATGGGATGATCGCGGTAGTCTCGCGCCACATCCACCGCTGCATCCCAATTGCGATAGGCGGCGTCCATCACACTCATCAGAATTTGGCGCTCTTGAATCAGCACCCGGGCCCAAAACCAAGCGCGGTCAAAAATCGACCCTAACGCGAGGATCGATAGAAACAGCAAGGGCCAAATCGTGAAACCCCCCTTATCAATAATGTCTTCAAAGCTCACAGATGCTTACACTCCTCAGCCAACTAAATCTTGGGACAACTTTTGGGCAGCGTTTGCCCTGAAATTAAGAATTTCCGTCCATTCTAGACGGTTGTGGGTGAGCGCTGCTTTCAAACCACTTCAGGGTGTGCGCTTAATAGCACTGTCGCCAACTGTTTGAGAATGCCATCAGTAATTCCCACGGATTAGACGCCACAATGGAAGAATAAAGCAAAGCGATCGCGTCTCTGTCTTCTTCCTCTCCCATGCTGCAACGTTTTCTACCACCGCTGGTTTTCGACTTGATTGGCCATGGCTTGAGCTTTCTACAAGGAACACCACCCAAACCCTGTCAAAGCTACCCAAAATGGGAACAGCAATTTATGCGGCAGCGCTTGTATCTGGTACTGGGCCTATTTATTGGGGTCTATCTTTGCTTGATGCTCCCCCGCGCTGTTTATGATGTGCTCTGTAGCCAGCCTTTACCCCAGTGGTGGTTTGTGGATTGTTGGGTGCAACTGGGTTTGTTTACGGCTCTTGGCCTACTCAGGCTATACCGCTCACCTTGGATCTTGATTGTCGTATTTTTGAGTATCTCTGGTTCAGTCAATATCATCGAACAACTGGCAGAAGCTGCCTTGGGCGGTGGCGAGTTTGATATTCTTGATGATTTTTTCAATTGGGTTTTGGTGTTCTTTTTACAAGCCACGGTCATTCCTGTACGCTGGCGACTCCATGTGATCTGTCATCTTCTCACCTACAGTAGTTATTTCTTGATCAAAGCGTTGTTTGCGTTTAATAATGCTCAAGCCATGGTGGACTGGTATCCCCGAGATTGGACAACACCGCCAAGTTGGTTGTTTACCTTGACGGTCATTTCGTTTGTGGCGACACTCTCGGTTTATCTCCACCAACGGGCGACCCAAGCAGAATTTGCTGCCCGTTGTGCGATGCACCGCGCCTATGAAGATCTCGAAGCAGAGAAGGAACGTTCAGAAGGCTTGCTACGCAATATTTTGCCGGATAAGATCGCCTGCCGCCTCAAGAGCGAGAATCAGACAATCGCAGATAGTTTTGCGGCAGTGACGGTGCTCTTTGCCGATATTGTGGGTTTTACCCAGCTTTCGAGCCAAATTTGTGCCACGGACTTGGTGGAACTGCTCAATAGTATTTTTTCGCGTTTTGACCGCCTTGCTGAAGAACATGGACTCGAAAAGATCAAGACGATTGGCGATGCCTATATGGTTGTCGCAGGTTTACCAGAACCACGAGCTGATCATGCCCAGGCGATCGCAGAGATGGCTCTGGATATGCAGCAAGCGGTTGATGATTTCAACCATGAAGCCAACCATATGCTCCAAATTCGTGTGGGTATCCATACGGGTAGTGCGGTGGCAGGAGTCATCGGCTTAAAAAAGTTTGCCTATGATATTTGGGGGGATACGGTCAACACAGCCAGCCGCATGGAGTCCCATGGAATTCCAGGGCGGATTCATATCAGTGCTGATGTTTATGAACAATTACACAGCCACTACAGTTTTGAGCCTCGCGGTGAAATAGAGATTAAGGGCAAAGGCAAGATGAAGACCTATCTCCTCAATGGACGTCACTCAGAGGCTAACGAGGAACTGGAACCTGCGAGAGCAGAGCATTAATCACCGTCTCCACCTGAACACCATCGAGTTGAGCTTCAGGGCTCAAGCGCAGACGATGGCGCAGCAGAGGTAGGGCGATCGCTTTGATGTCATCGGGGGTGACAAACTCCTGCTCATTGAGCCAGGCGTGGGCTTGGGCGGTTTGCAACCAGGCCACTGCTGCGCGGGGGGACGCGCCGAGCACGATATCGTTATGTTGGCGCGATCGCGCCACCAGAGCCAGCACATAGTCCAGTACGGGTTCTGAGACTTGCACCTGACGCACCGCTTTACGCGCTTGCAAAATTTGGGGGATGTCTGCGATCGCGTCCACTTTCAGTAAGTCTAAGCGTTTGGCTCGGAACCCCCGTTGCACGTTCAGGAGCATTTGCTTCTCTGCGTCTGGGGCGGGGTAGTCCACCACAATTTTGAACAAAAAGCGATCGAGCTGGGCCTCCGGCAAGGGATAGGTACCTTCAAATTCCAGCGGGTTTTGGGTCGCCACAACCCAGAAGCCATCGGAAAGCGAGAGGGTTTCGCCCTCCAGGGTAACTTGCTGCTCTTCCATCGCCTCCAAAAGTGCCGATTGGGTTTTGGGGGGGGTGCGGTTAATCTCGTCAGCCAGCAGAATATCGGTAAATACGGGGCCGCGCTGGAGGGTAAAGGTGCGGCTGTTGAGATCAAAAATATGCGTCCCGACAATATCGGCGGGCAATACATCAGGGGTAAGTTGAATGCGACGAAAGTCGGACTGCAACAGACGGGAAATTACTTTCACCAAGAGGGTTTTACCCGTACCTGGCACCCCTTCTAAAATCACATGCCCACCGCTGAGGAGGGCAACGAGCAATTGTTCCACCACAGCCTGTTGACCGACAACGATTTTATCAAGGGTGGTTTGGATTTGCTGGAGCAGGGTTTGGGGGGTGGACATTGTTGTGGATGATTAGGGGCGCGATCGCAATAACTGGGACAACTATAACGCTGTGTTGTGATGAGTGCGATCGTTAGTCTCGTGCGATCGCAATGATCAGTAAGTTTAGACTAAAATAATCTTCAAGATAGCTCGTTTCCCCAATCCTGATGGTTACAGTCGCTCCCCTGGTTGCCCAACCCGTCCCCCAACCTGTCGGTGAAAAACGCATGGTGTTTTATGGGTTGGATTGGCAACGGTTCCAGGCGTTGCGCACGTCACTCTGTGAAGCTCGTGGTGAATCGCCATTAGAGAATCGCAGCCTCCGCTTCACTTATCTATCTGGAACTCTAGAAGTCACCATGCCATTGGAAATTCACGAGTTTTCAACTCGATTGATTGAGCTATTTATTCGCATTCTGGTGGTGGAACTGGGGATGAGAGTCAAAACGATGGGTTCAACCACCCTCGATCGGGAGATGTTGGAGCGTTCGGCGGAACCGGATAACGCGTATTACATTCAGAATCAACCATTGGCTGCCGGCCGAGATGTAGATCTCGATCCACCACCGGATTTAGTGGTAGAGGTGGATATTACCCATACTGATATTGATAAGCTAAGACTTTACGCAGGGATGGGGATTCCGGAATTTCGGCGCTACAACGGTGAAGTGTGGCGCATCTATGCGTTGGATGGAGATAAATATCAGGAAGTGGATGTGAGTCCCACGTTCCCCTAAGTGCCGAAGCTGAAGCTCTATGAATTTCTGGCGACGGCTCCCTGAGCGATATTGAAGTGACGGGTTTAGAGCGGATGGATGAATCCTACGTTACTGCCCGGATTGAGCAGGGAGTTGATAACCCATTGAACCTCAATGACCTGGAAGACCAACTGCGCTTGCTGCAAACCGACCCCAATTTTGACGAAGTGGATGTCACCCTCGAAAGTGGTGAAACTCTAGGAACCAGCATCCTGCGGGTTGCGGTGGATGAAGCCAAACCCTTCTTCGGCTCTGTCACCATTGATAACTATTCCGCCCGGAGCGTGGGATCAACTCGGAGCATCGCTGTCTTAAACTATCGCAACCTCCAGGGCAAAGGCGATGTGTTGAGCTTGGACTATACCCAAACCTTTGCGGGGGGTCTAGATATTTATGACCTGGGCTATAAGCCTGCCCCTCAACGCCATGAATGGCACGTTGGACTTCGGCGTGACGATTAGCAATAGCAGTATTATCACGTCCCCCTTCGATGTCCTGGGTATTAGGTCGGAATCCCAAGTACTGGCGGCTAGTTTCCGGCAACCCCTGGTTCGCACGGCAACCCAAGAATTGGCAGTATCAGCAGGTTTCACCTACCGGGATGGTCAAACCTTTGTATTTGACAACATCGGGCAACCCTTTAGTGATGGGGCGGATAATAACGGGGTGACCCGCACCTCCGTGTTTAGCTTTGGGCAAGATTATACCCGACGCGATCGCAATGGGGCTTGGTCAGCGCGATCGCAGTTCAATATCGGTACTGAACTCTTCAATGCCACCAAGAGCACCAACACGTCCACGGCTGATGGTCAGTTTGTCTCCTGGCTGGGACAACTAGCGCGGGTGCAGCGCCTCAACAATCAGCACACCTTGAGCATCCAAGGCGACTTGCAAATTTCAGGCAACAGCCTGCTCTCATCCGAATCGTTTACGATTGGTGGAGCGCAAACCCTGCGGGGCTATCGCCAGGGCGCCCGCAATGGCGACAATGGCTTGCGCTTCTCAATTGAAGATCGGATCACGCTGATCCAAAATGCTGAAAAAGGTGAGTTGCTGCAAGTTGCCCCTTTCTTTGACTACGGCATGGTTTGGAATAATACCGATAATCCTAGCCAAATCACTGCGGAGCATGTCTTGGCAGGTATTGGGGCGGGTATTATCTATCAACCGTTTGCGGATTTGCTGCTGCGTCTGGACTTGGCGATTCCGCTGTCGGATTTGAGCGATCGCCAAAATGATTTGCAAGACGATGGCATTTATTTCCGCATGAATTACGGGTTTTAGATAGGTAGAGCTTTCCTGGAATTTCCCTCGTGTCATGGCTCTGCCGTGACACGTATCGTTTGAGGCTCTGCCTCTCATCACGCCAAGGTTTGCCATGAAGCTGTAGGCAGCAGAGCCTCTAAACCTGCATTACCGGGCAGAGCCAAGTAACGAGCAATAAGACAACAACCTCTAGCTACACCAAGCCTTCCCGCTCCAACTCCTCAATCATCTGCAACCCCCGTGGATCGCCCAAATCCAATAGCGCCGCTCGGGCATCCTCGTTAACCCCAAAATCTTCATCTTCGACTAGTGCCTCTAGCAAAGCATCGATCGCGGTGGCATAGACCACATTTGCAGGCAGTTCCCGACAGAGCTGCCCAATTGACCAAGCGCAATTGCTGCGGATCGCTGCGATCGCATCTTGCCGCAGGGCCTCAATTAATGGCGGTATAGCTACAATAATGTCGTTATATTCCAGATTCGTAAGCTGGGCTAAGCTACTGGCAGCCCAGAGGCGCACAGCGGAGATATCCGTTTTAAGGGCATGAACCAGTGGTCCAACAGAACGGCGATCGCGGCAGTTCCCCAACGCCCAGACAATGCCCTTGCGCACATGGCCATTAAAGTCTCGATAATATTGCTCAATCAGGGCATCCACGGCTTCTGGGCTGGGATTGCGCCCCAAACCATAGGCAGCACTAACACGAATCAAAGGGCAGGTCTCAGTCAACAAGGAGATGAGATGAGGAATCGCCCGAACGTCGGTAATTTCACTGAACGCTCGCGCTCCCCGCATCCGCTCAGCAGGGTCAGCAACCGTTAATAACGCCAACATCTCGTCTGGGTCAGGCGGCGGTGGGGCTGCCAGAGCTACCGCATCTAACTGATCCAGGGGATCGCTAAACTCAGCGTCGAAGTCATCTAGAATGTTTAACTCGTCGTCATTCACCATAGTTGGTTCGGATTCAGGGGCGCCTCAGCGTTAGGGCAATGGGAGCTGAGATCCAAATCTTAGCGGATTAGCCTAACGAGAGCGCATTTCAATCGCAATTTGCCGAGTTGGGGAGCGATTTCATGAGGAGTAGCGATCGCGTTTGGTAGCCCAAGGCGTGGTAAAACGCTAAAGCTGCGGAATTGTGGCTAGCCACTTGCAAACCCACTTGCCCATACCCCTGTTGCTGGGCTTGGGTTTGTACAGTCGCCATCAAAGTGCGGGCTAAACCCCGCCGCCGATGATCCGGCACAACGCGCAACAATAAAACATGGGGATAGCGATCGCCAGTGATTTGATCCACTGCCATCGCCTGCCAGAGACAGGCCACCCGTGTTGTGCTTTGGGTAATCCAGGTCAAACCTTGACCCCCTGACCAATATTGAGCCAAGGTGGCAGCTAGATGCCTAAACTCCTGTTGTTCAGGACAGACTTCTGCATAGGTGCGTTGAAGCCATTGCAAGAGTGCAGCGCGATCGTGCTCGGTTCCGGGTTGA
>JAAHHN010000170.1 GCA_010672165.1 Spirulina sp. SIO3F2
ATTGTGCAACAAAACTGTTCAGCAACTTTTGCAAATCAACCGTCGTTGGAGCACCTTTTACAATAAAGGTCGGCGAGCTATATCGCTTGCCCTCTCTACTTTCTGACCCCTTCTGTCACCCTGCCAGCGTAGGAACGACTCACCAGTTTATATTCAACACCCAAGGTATTTTTCGTAATCTCGTCAATTTCAATCAAGTCAATCGCCCAATCCAAGAGGTTATACGGGAGGAAAATTTCAACTTGCAGTTCAACTCGACGACCTTGAGCGGGTTTCAGCCGCCTAATTTTCGTGAGACTGTCTTGGATTAGCGTCACAACTGTGTTTTTAACCTGTTCCATCACTTCCAGCGCGTTGTGCTCATAGGGTTGTTCTGGATGGCTGTGAAAGCAGGAGAGTTGCTGGGGTTTTAAGATTCCGTCATCGGTGAAATAGGCTTGCAGATATGTCATTAGCCGAAACTGTTGTGGTAGAGATTGACTCGGTTTTCCTTCCACACAAATCATTAACACTGCTTTTTCATAACTGCGTTCAGACAGGGTCGGCGCAGGCTCAGGCGGCGGAGTTGGCGTTACATAACCACAATGGTCTTGAAAAGCGTGGAGCCAGGTTTGTAATTTTGCCCCGTGATGCTGCTCCAGCCGATCGCGCAACTTTTGAGCAAAAATCAACAAATTCGGTGTCTGATTATCTTTGCTGTAAGGATAGCGATGGAGCAAAATATCAAACAGGCGATAGAGGTTTAAGCCTGTGACCTCTTCCCCCCATTGGAGATCGTTGCGGTCTTGCTCAGAGAGATGAACGAACAGGCGATCGCGCCCCACCGTGTTTTCCAATACTTCACTGATCACTGCGGGTTGATGCAGTTCAAGCACAATTGTCCACAACCGCTGGGTCAGCACGGCGGTACTGGGTTCAAAGTCCCAGCCTGACCAAGTAAAGACCAGCTCTAAGTTTTCATAGATAAACGTTTGCAGTCCCTGATGCTGAGGACTGTGGCGAGCCGCACCAATGATCAGCTCCATTAGCTTTGTCGGCGAATCAATCCAACCAATCCAATCAACGACTGCCTTGATGATCGATTCATGCTTGTCTTTGTCTTTCGTTTGGCTAATGTCACTCAACTGGACAGTACATTCCTGTTGGAGGCATAACGCTAAACTTTGTCGATCCGGACAAATGGGAATCAAAGCCTCAACCAGTTGGTTTGCTTGTTCAACTGTGATGATCTCCTGTTCTACTACCAACGTCCAATCAACGCCGACTACTTCACAAATTCGTACAAAATTAGATTTTCTCAGTCGCTCCTGATCCCAGAAGCGCTGCAATGTTTTTTTTGCGACATCAGCAGCCTTTACATTGAACCAGCGCTCATCGAGCTTATTCCAATTTTGGCGAATACGTGCAAGATCAATCTGCTCTAATCCATCAACACTGGCTCTGGGATTCCTGGACATACAACCAATACAAATCTTCTGATAGTCAATTTTAGTCAAAACTGGTCAGTTTCATTCTGCTGCTTAACTGAACTCAATCTAGTCATTAAAAGCTGTAACCGCGCGATCGCTTACTGCGCATCGTTGCAAAGGTTAAACCCAGGACTTTTCTTGAAGTCGTTATGTGGACAGTTTTAGTCAGTTTTAAAAATGACGATTTTTGGGTCTACACTGTCAAGTTATGCTGCGGGATTCTGAGGCTGTTGAGTTTCAGGAATCCATCTCATGAAATGCATCTCAAAGTTTGCCTTTTTCCCTAACTCTAAAGAAAGTCAAATAACGCTTAATTCGGCAAATCATAAAACTGTTGCGCGTATTATAACTGCAACAAAAATTCTTCTGCTCTCCTCTCTATTGATAGTCTTGAATTGTAATCCTCATTTTGCTGTCAATATTCTACTATCATCGGATCGGACACCTGAAAATGAGCAAGAATGTGCCTCTGGAGTGCTCGAATGTCCCCAACGAAATAATGACCTAGTGATAAACTCATGGAATATCTGAAGAGATCCTGTTACCCAAGATTTGTTTAAATGCTCTCACTTAAAACTAGAGAATACAAACAAAGAAAATAACCGTAGCGATCGCCACTAACACTCTTGCCAACCATGGTGTTTCAGGTTTTGGTCTCGGCTTTTGGGCAAAATCTTTGCTAAAGTTGCAATTCAAACAGCGCCAAACTGTCGGCGAAGTTTGCACAATCGAATGGTGGTGACAACTTGGACATTCTGCACTCATGCTTGGGCAATTGTCCATACTCTCTCCCTCAATTCAAGCAGCAAATCAGGCTCGGTTCTACTGGGTATTTCTAAAATCAGCCCGATTTTTCGCAAGGTGTTGCCAATTTTTCAACTTAGGTATTCAACACAACGCCTACAACAGCGCTTTCTCCTGTTCAATGTAGGTTTCAAGCTGTTCAATTTGTTCTGCATCACCCAAGGTTTTATAGACTGCTTGAGCCGATCGCCAATATACAATCGCACCCTCAGCATCATGCATAACCGCTCGCACATGTCCCAACTGAGTGAGGATAACAGCCTGCTCAAGACTGGGTGTGTCACCAGACAGCGTTAACGCCTGCTCATAATACGGTTGGGCTAGGGTGGGTAAAAATAGCCATTCAAAATACAAATTGCCCAATTGAATCGCTCTCGCGCTGGTGGGTTGGGTTTGCCAGAGGGCTTCGAGTTGCGTGATGCCCGCGGCTAACAAACCGTGAGTCAGATACAAATTGGCGATCGCTTCTGGCCCAGTCGCAGGATCAGCCTGAAGCTGCTGAAGCTGATGCCTAAAGTCTTGTTGAGCTTGAGTGGTTAGCAGCTCAAAAGAAACGCCCCCCAGATGATCCGGTTCATCCAAAGACGACTCGCCCGTATCCGCTTCAATAATGACCTGGTAATTCCCCCCCGGTATAAGCGGTGTATCACCGTTATATTGAATGGCGGTCTCAGTCGTTTCAACCTGCCAGTGCAAGCCTTCGCCCTGAAGAATCACGTTATATTGGCGAGCCCCCGGCACAGGCAGCCAGCGCAAGATGGGTTGGGGCTCCAGAATCTGGGTGCGGCGGGGACTGACGACATAGGGAATCGGTTGCGCTAGCCAGTCAAAGCGGTTGCTGCCGCGATCGGGGCAGGCAATAACATCCGGATGACAAGCGCGGTTGCGGGGTGGGCAACCCAGCAAACCCGGCGCACATTCTTGGGGTTGAGCCTGGTGGCTAGGGGGCAGCGGCGGAGATACGGGTTGGGTCACAACAGCCAACGCAACATTCGGAATGGCGATCGCTGGAATCCACAATAATGGCAAAGTCAACAGTCTAAACATGGGGGTTGTATGGCTTGAGGCTACAGGCGACTAATAGTGATTTGCGCATTATGTGGATTGCCCTTTGGCTTATCTCTGCGATCGACTCACACAATGCATCGTGGTTTGGTCATCACAGATCGGAGGCTACCCTCGCACCGCAACTGGAACGGTTTGGGGCTTTGCACGAACTGGAACAGAAACCTGTTGAATGGTCTGTAGCCACTCTGCAAGTTCTTGCTCTTGAGACGTTGTTAGCTCAACTGCCAGGTTTTCACTCTCACTCTCTTCAATGACTTCCCAGCTTGAACTCTCAATCAGAATTATTTCGGGGCAGCAGGTGCAAGGTTCATCAGGATGTTTATCTAGGCACATGGTTGATTTTGTCCTCTATTGGAAGAATACTGGGTTTTATAATAGCCCACAATTTTTTATGTGTCAAAATTGTGTCTTTTGTGAATAGATGGCGCTTATCATCTCAAAGAAACTCAGAACAGTTGCTGAGAGCGGTACAGTACTTCGATTGTCTGATGGGTACTGCCGAGGTAAATACAAATACCGCTGTAAAGGTGTGTTTGGGTTGCAGTGGGCGAAGAATGACCTCATCAAGGTTTGAACGTTTGAGAGTGGACTGAAACTGCTCAAACCTTGATGCACTTTCCCTGTATCTGCCAAGTTTCAGCGTGGGGACAATTGGCTCAACTGGCACAGTGAGGATAGAACGCAAGCAAGATTCGGCAAGAACTTTCCTAACGTTTTACGAAAAAAACTGGAGATTACGCCAATATCCCATTAATGCTATCCAATTCTTCTGTTTACTTGGGTTTAAGGCTTTGCACTCGACCCCAAGTTCCGGTTCTAACCATGAAACATCCGTTAATGGCTGCTTTTACGCTCCCGCTGGTTTGGCTCTCTGTAGCTCCAGCCCTCTACGCCCAGAGCATCACGGCTGCCTCAGATGGAACGGGGACAATTATTCAGCACAATGGCAACACGTACCATATCCAAGGGGGAACTCAGGCCGGGGCGAATCTGTTTCATTCGTTCCAGCAGTTTGGCTTGAACACAGGAGAGATCGCCAATTTCCTCAGTAATCCGGGTATTGCCAATATGTTTGGGCGCGTTGTGGGGGGCGATGTCTCAATTATTGATGGTTTGATTCAGGCGAATCCAAATTTGTATCTGATGAATCCAGCGGGGATTGTGTTTGGCGCGAATGCCAGCCTGAATATCGGTGGGGACTTTTTTGCGACGACAGCGGATCGAATTGGGTTTGAAGGGGGTTGGTTTAATGCCTCTGGTGCAAATAACTATAGGGCGCTGGTGGGTGCGCCCAATCAGTTTGCGTTTTTGAGTGAGAACCCTGGTACGGTGCTTAGTTTTGGGGAGTTGAGTAATGCGCAGGATGTCACGTTCGTGGCAGGGACAGTGTTGAACCAAGGGGAGGTCATCTCAACCGCAGGCAATGTCACGCTGGCCGCAGTGCCGGGAACGCGGCTCGTGAATCTGTCCCAGCCAGGAATGCTGTTGAGTTTAGAGATTTCTGGAGAGGCGATAACCGCTGGCATTGCACCCATGGATTTACCCGCCTTGCTGACGGGAGCAGGCGAGACAGTGACAGTGGCAGCCCAAGCGGGAGATGTGGCAGTAGGAACCGTCCAAGGTGAGCAGGTTGATCTGTATGCGGCGGGGCAGGTGAGATCAACGGATATTACGACAGTTGAAGGTGATACACGGGTGATTCGGTTTACGGAGTCAGGTGAGAATCCAGATCAGGCGGTGTTTATTGATGCACGGGCGGACGATCCAGAGGTACTGCTCTATGGTGCTGAGGCGGGGACAGTCAGCCAAATTATTGAGCGGGATGAAAGCGGGGTTGCAGTGGTCAGTGAACAGTTAGCTGTAATTAGTGATTCGGTGGGTGAGTTAGAGTCGGTGGCCATTGTGGCAGAAGGAAATGCAGGGAATTTTTGGTTGGGGAGTGATTGGATTACCCATAAAACAGTGGGGGATTATGCAGCACAATTGCAGAATTTGGGGGATGCGTTGAGTGCGAATGCAGATTTGCTACTTTATAGCTGCTTTACGGCGCTGGGTGAGGCAGGTGAGGCGTTGGTGAACAGCATTGCAAGTATGGCAGGAGTGGATGTGGCGGCTTCGGTGGATGTGACGGGGAGTAGTGATTTTGGTGGGAATTGGAATTTAGAGCATCAGGTGGGGGGGATTGAGGCGGGAAACCCATTTATGGGAGAAACGCTGACGAGCTGGAATGGGAAGTTAGCAATACGAACAGTTCAGAATTTGAATGACACTGGGGCGGGTTCGTTGCGGGATGCTTTAACAGGAACGGGAGGGTCTGGCAGTTTTTGGGCGACGGCAGTTGCGGATGGGGATGAGATTAATTTTGCGCCGGGTGTGGTGGGGCAAATTGATGTGGGAAATGAGATTGTTTGGACGGTGGATAATTTAACGCTGGATGGGCCAGGACGGGATGATTTGATTTTGGACGGTGGAGGAGCAGAGCGGATCTTTAATATTTCTGCGGATAATGCAACGCTTAAGAATTTGACGATCCAGAATGGACGAGAGACAAGTGGTTTCGGAAAAGGCGCTGGGATCTATCAGTCCGGTACAGGAATGCTTACATTAGAAAATATAACTATTGCTAATAATTCTGCCAGTGGTCGTGGTTCGGGAATTGATAGTCGAGGTAGTATAAACATCATGTCTTCCATTCTCAACAACAATTTTTCAGGTTTTGCAACGATTTTTTCTAATAGCAATGTAATTTTAGACGAATCGAAAATAGTTGATAACAATGGTACTGGTATTGTTGCCCAAGGGGACATAAAAATTTCTTCTTCTCGAATCTCTAGGAATTCATCTAGTTCGAGTAGTGGAGGAGTTAATAATATAGGTTTTAGCAACCTAAGTGTTATAGATTCTATAATATCAGATAACTTCTCTGGGAATGGAGGTGGAGGTATTTTGAGTTCCGGAATAACAATAATAAGAAACTCCACTATAACTGGAAACTCATCTTCCAGTGGAGGAGGAATATTGAGTAGTGGAAGCTTGAATATTGATGGTTCAATGATCGTCAATAACTCTTCGGGAAGTGAAGGTGGAGGTATTCGAGGTGTTGGTGATATCAATATAATAAACTCAAGAATCACAAACAATATTGCTGATGGTAAAGGTGGTGGCATCTATAATAGAAATGGGAACACTGCTTTAATCGACTCTATTGTTTCCAATAATTTTTCACTAGATAATGGAGGGGGAATTTATACTCGAAGAGGTGCTCCTTTTTCGGAAAATGGCCAAGTAGCTGTAACAAGGTCATTCGTGTCAAAAAATAGTGCCATGGGTGAAGGTGGCGGGATCAATGGTGATAGGAATGTAATATTACAGTCATCAGAATTATCTAGAAACTTTTCTTTTTTAGGAGGGGGGGGGATAAGAAGCAATGGTAATATCAATATCGAAAAATCCACGATCATTTCTAATTCATCACAGAATGGAGGAGGAGTTATAGGTATAGGTAATGTTACAGTTACTTCTTCTAATATCTCCAATAATTCTGCAAGTATAGATGGTGGAGGTATCTTGAGCAGTGGGAAAGTGGTCGTCAGGGAATCTACTCTAGATAGTAACTCAGCAGGATTTCGGGGTGGTGATATTGATAATCGGTTCAATAAAATTGAAGTCCAAAATCCTATTGGAGAATTGAATCTTGATATTTACGCCGGCAATGCTGTTACCTTGATAAGTTCCGATTCTATTACTATCACTGGCATTGTTCGTACTAATGGAAACCCTTTCTTGATTGACACAGCACAAGATATTGACATAACACAGTTAACTCTTGATACTAGCAGCAATCGTGGTGGTGGAAATATTACGATGACTTCTGGTGGTGACATAAACGCTCGAAATCTTTTGGCTTTTTCAATAGGGGCCGGTGATGGCGGAGACATTTCGCTAACAAGTCAAAATGGTTCAATTAGCACTTATATAAATGGTTCGGCTGGATTGATAAATACAACGTCTGCCAAGGGGAATTCTGGGAATGTAGAACTTCATGCTCTTCAAGGTATAAATATTGGTTTGGTCAATACAGAGTCTCGTGTAGGATTCGGTGGCTTAGTTGTTTTAGAGACAGAGCAGTTTATTCGGATTCAAGATTCACTTTCTGCTCATGACAGTTTTTTTAATAACTTTGATGCAAGTATATCTAGTGTAGGAGCAATGGGAGGAGGCTCAATATTTATTCGTCATGGTGGCAATAACTTGATTCCATTTATAGTGGGTGATGCCAACCATAATGGAGCTATTGCAGCGATCACTTCAGGTAATAGCTCAACTATTCTACCTAATAAAATTTATTTTTCAAGTCATTCCCAGCCTGGAATTCAAGTTCTTACAAATAGTAATGTGTATAGTGTTCTGGAAATTACCCATAATATTTCTGGTTCTCAACCCAAAAATCAGTTATTGGATACCAAAGAATTTATTCGTCGTATTGGTCGTCAAGCTCATGCAGAAACTTTCTTTAGTCCAGATGGTTACTTTTCGTGGGACTTGCCTGGTGAAAAGTCCTTAGGTGGCTCAATTGACGACAACGAAATTCTCCAAGAACTGATTCGATTAGATGCCTTTTTTACAGATAGCTATGCTGAACTTGAAGGGGAATCTACTACGATCGCAGAAGACAATGCAGAAAGCGAAGATGAGAAAGGCGGCATTGCCAATATTCGTGAAACCTTTCACCGCATTCGTGAGCAAACTGGTACTAACCCTGTGTTGGTTTATACCCTTAACCACTTTGATGCGCTCGATCTCATCCTAGTTACCCCAGAAGGACAAGTCATCCGCAAAATTGTTCAGGCAGATGAAACCGCTAACCGACCCTCTCTCCGACGCACCGTGCGCAGCTTCGAGCAAGCCATCAAAAGCCCCCAAAACGCAGATCAATATCTCCCCTTCGCCCAACAACTCCACAACTGGCTGATCGCTCCCATCCAAGATGAACTCAAAGCCTACAACGTTGATACCTTGCTCTTCGCCATGAGCGATGGTCTTCGTACCCTGCCCCTCGCTGCCCTCCACGACGGCAACCAATTCTTGATCGAGCAATATAGCCTCGGCATGATTCCCAGCGTTAGCCTCACCAAAAGCAACTACCAACCCCTCCATAACGCCCCCGTCGTTGCCCTCGGCGCTGCTGAATTCTCGGCCCTAGAGCCTCTCCCCGCAGTTCCCGTTGAACTCAACCGCATCGCTGACAACCACCCTGACAGCAAACAATATCTCAACGAAGCCTTTACCCTGGATACCCTCCGCCGCGAGAGCCGCAACCGAGACTACGGCATTGTCCACCTCGCCAGCCATGCTCGCTTCCCCGCCGGACGCAGCGATCGCGCCTATATCCAATTCTGGGATCAGCCGGTTCGCTTCCATGATCTTCGCAGCCTGGGCTGGCACAATGACCCCCAAGTCGAGCTGCTGGTTCTTAGCGCCTGCGAAACCGCCCTCGGTGATCCCAACGCCGAACTCGGCTTTGCGGGATTGGCCGTCCAAACCGGTGTGAAGTCAGCTCTCGCTAGCCTCTGGCGTGTCTCGGATTTGGGCACGTTAGCCCTGATGGATGGCTTTTATGACCATCTGCAAAATCCAGATATCCCGATCAAGGCTGAAGCCTTGCGCCAAGCTCAACTGGAACTCTTGCGGGGTGAAGTGGCGTTAGAAGATGGGGTCTTGGGGGCTGGTACTCTACCAACAGAGCTGGCTCACGATGGCGATCGCAACTTTACCCATCCTTACTACTGGAGCGGATTTACGCTGGTAGGGAGTCCGTGGTAGAGGCCAGTGAAGAGCTTATGAGGATTACCCCCCAAACCCAGGATAATTTGTAAGGTTAAACTATTTGTATTATTAACGTCTGAAAGGATTTAGCCATGCTGAGGTGCTGGAGTGTCGCAGGAAAGTTGATCTTGTTTGGGGTTATGGTGGGGGAAGCCTGGGCAGTGGAGAAAACCAACGTTGGATTCGAAACTCCGCCTAACCCGCACCCCTCAGGTCTTATCGAGACAACAGGATTGGGTCAAACATCTCTGCAAAGGGGAGTTCAGCACCGCTCTACACAGTCCACAACATCTGAGCCCGAGCTGCATCATGGTGGGTCAGGACAGGCAGATGAAATCACCCAAGCAACCCAACTTTTTGACGAAGGCTGTTTGCTTTTACAGCAAGAGACAGACGAAGCTTGGCAAGCTGCCATCGAAAAATTTGAAGCCGCGATTCCGTTGTGGCAGGCCCAAGGAGAAACCTTAAATAAAGGGATGACCCACTATTGGGCTGGCTTCGCTTACTTCAAGCTTGGTCTTGGTCAAGATGCTTTAGGGCATTATGACCAAACTATCTTGATTTTTGAATCCTTGGCTCAGCACTTGACAGGGGAAGAGCTCAAACAAGCCCAAATCTGGCAAGCCGCAACCCTCGATAGTATCGGTGCGGTCTACCACCATCTCCTAGAACAAGAGCAGCAAGCGCTGGAGCCTTATAACCAAGCTTTAGTCCTCTATCGAGCTGTGGGCGATCAGCGCAAAGAAGCCAATATTCTGGCCAACATCGGTCGCATCTCCTATGACTGGGGAGAAGAACCGCAAGCATTGGCGTTTTATAACCAAGCCTTGGTCCTCTATCGAGCTGTGGGTGATCAGAGCAAAGAAGCTGCCATCCTGGCCAACATCGGTCGCACCTACTATGACTGGGGAGACAAGCAGCGGGCGTTGGCGTTTTATCTTCAAACGGTGCCGCTTTTGGAGACTATTGGCGCTCAGGAGCGAGAAGCACAAACCTTGGCTAGTATTGGCTCAATATACTTTGAGCTAGGAGAAAAGCAACAGGCGTTGGCGTTTTTTGAGCAAGCCCTTCCTCTTTTTGAAGCGTTAGGCAATCCGGGTGAGACGGCTCAAATATGGGGCAATATTGGCGGGGTTTATGCCCATCTGGGAGAATGGCAGCAAGCCTTAGCGTTTTTTACCCCGGCACTTCACTTATCGCATACTGCGGGAGATCAAAACAGAGAAGCAACGGTGCTCCATAATATGGGCTCAGTTTATGTTGAATTGGGGGAACCGCAGCGAGCATTAGAATTTTATAATCAAGCGTTGTCGCTACAGACACTTACGGGCGATCGCCCCCAAGCGGCTCGAACGCTCTACACCATGGCTCAGACACTTAATGGCTTGGGAGAAAAGCAGCAAGCATTGGAATTTTATGGACGGGCTTTACCACTTTATGAGGTCACCGGCGATCGCAGTAGAGCCGCTCAGACACTCTACAACATGGGCTCGATCTCCTATGAATTGGGAGACAAGGAACGAACATTGGCCGTGTTAAATCAAGCCCTGCCGCTCTATCAATCTGTGGAGACGTGTCTCGTGGATGCTTGTTTAGAGGAGGATAAGCATCACCAACAGATCGGGGAAGCTGATACGCTGACTGGCATTGGTCGAGTTTACTATGATCTCGACGAAAATCAACGGGCCTTGGAGTTCCTGCAATTGGCTCTACCGCTCTATCAAGTGGCGGGCGATCGCAGCAAGGAAGCCCAAGCCCTGAACAACATCGGTTTAGTCTACGTTGCGCTAGAAGAGAATCAACAGGCATTAGAGGTTTATAACCAAGCATTATCCCTCCGTCGAGAGGTAGGCAATCAGCAGGGAGAAGCCCAAGTCTTGAACAACATTGGCTTGGTCTACGTCCAGCTAGGAGACAAACACCAAGCACTGGAGTTTTATAGTCAAGCTCTGATGCTGTTTCAAGTTGTGGGTGATCAAGATAAAGCAGCTCAAACACGTCAACAGATTAATGCGCTCTATCTTGAGCTGGGGATCTAGGGCACGTCGTCAGTCAGCCCCAGAAACCTGACAAGACAAGAGATAGAGCGCCCAATCCAAAACACATCCCATAGTACAGAACGGCAGAAATAAGCCATCCATTCAAAATTCACAGAATGCCTGTTGTACAAGCACTTTGAACTCTGAGCTTTGAACTCTGAACTCCGCCTCGCGGTACTAGATTACTCCCCAGTCACCGCCACATCATCCACCCAAACCCTCGGACAAATGCCTCCTGGTATAAATTCCGGTTCCGCCTCAATGTGAACGATCGCCTTCAACAGTTCCCGAAAATCCCCCGCGATCGTCGCTGAATCGACACTGATGCGCTCCCCCTTATTGAGCAACCAACCATCAAACGGCAACGAAAAGGAGCCTTGCAGGGCATTCACCCCCGCATGGAGCGCACTCAAATCATCAATCAAAAGTACATTCTCCGCCGTGTCCAGGTTGTAATCACCCGTCCCCGGCTGACTGGCAAACACATGATAAAAATGAGGGCCAACACTAACTTTGGCACCGATGCTGGCATGACCCGTGAGATCCGCATTGAGGCGCTTGGCTGTACCCGCACTATGCATAAAGCCTGCCAGAACCCCATCAGTGATGAGGGGCGTCTTACGGGTGGGTGTGCCTTCTCCATCGAAGGTTTCTGCACCCACATTATGGGGATGGAGTGGATCATCGACGAGCGAAAGCAAGGGTGACGCGATCGCTTCCCCGATCGACTCCGGCGTGGAGAGACTGCGCTTATCGAGCACACTCTGGGCATTAAACAAATTGGAAAACGCTCCTAGCAAATCCAAAAACGCTTCCCCTGAAAACACGACGCGATATTTACCGCTAGGGATTTTCTGATAATCCAGATGGGCGATGGTTTTTTCCGTGGCTTCCGTGATGCAATCCGCGATCGCCAAATTCCCTAACCCCTGGCTGACCCGGAAGCTGCCTGCACTACGGGGCTTTTTACCTTCCTGCTCGGTCTTGGTATAGAGATACAGCGAGGCATAGGTGCGACCTTCTGTGCGTACCGCCCCCTCACTATTGACATAAAACCGCTCAATATCCTGCTGAGCCAAGCCATTGTAGGGAACCGAGGCGATCGCCTCATGCGCCTCTAGCACTTGGCTTTCTGCATCCACCAACGAACGAATCAGCTCAGCCACCTGTACCTGCTCGGCTTTGGCACAATCCACCTCCGGCAGGGCCGCTGTCGCCTCAGGGCTAAAGTCAGGGATATGCTCCGTAACGCCAAAGATACTGGCTTCCTGAGCGGTTTTAAGCGCCAATTCCATACCCCGCGGATCGACATCGGTGGTGCTGGTCACACCCATTTTGCCCGCATCATTCCAAACCCGGACAATGATACTGGAACGGTTGGAAGACTTCACCTGTTTTGGATCACCTTGATCCACCTGAACCGAGGTGGAATCGGTAATCGAGCCGTAGAGATCATATTTCTGCACCCCCAACTTTTGGGCGATGTCGCGGGCAGACTGGGCAATATCTTGAACTTGAACCATAAAGCGGGAAAGTCGGAAAATCAATATTGAATGAGTGAGACGATCGGCACCCCGGGCAGTTGCTCACGCCCTTTGAGCGCCATCAATTCAATGATAAACCCGTAGCCAATCAGTTGGCCGCCACATTGGCTGACCAGTTCCGCCGCTGCTTTAGCTGTGCCGCCGGTTGCAATCAAGTCATCAACAATCAGCACATTTGAACCTGGTGCGATCGCATCTTGATGGATTTCCAGACGATCGCTACCATATTCCAGCTCATATTCGGCACTGTGGATCTCGCTGGGGAGCTTTCCTGGCTTACGCACGGGCACAAAGCCTGCATTCATCTGATAGGCCAAACTGGGGCCAAATAAAAATCCCCGGGATTCCATACCGACGATATAGTCAGGGGCCATGCCTGCGGCTGTACAGCTTTGGTGCAGAGCATCCAGGGTATAGCGTAAGCCTTGGGGATCGCGCAATAGCGTGGTGATATCGCGGAACAAAATCCCCGGTTTTGGGAAGTCCGGAATATCTCGAATCAGGGAGCGAATATCCATCGGTGTTTAAGGTGTCCTTACGGGGAAATGGGTTGGTGTTGACGGGTTGCTGTTGGTCAAGCTGGAAAAATAGTACACTAGAAAACTGGCAATTGTTGCGGGCCAAGGTGATCACTACCTGTACAAATGAGTTATTCATGCAAATTGCAGACCTATGATTCTGAAACGACAGCGGGCAAGATGCCCACGCTACGGATAAACGTGCAAACAGTCGTAGCGCCAGCGCCCCACCTCCCCTCAAAAATCGGCGTTATCCACCACTCTTACACCCTTGAGACCACTCTCCTGTAAACTCTCCTTACGGTGACTGGGCATTGTCCCAGCGACTCAATCCTTTTGCTTTGTTCCCATCCATGATTCGTTTCTCCCTCTCCCTGGTATGAGTCAGTCCGTAAGCCGCACCCCCACCACCACCCTACCCCCCCGTCCAAAACCCCTGATTTTGGACACCTTGCCGACGATTCCGGATATTGAAAATTGTTCGCCGCGATCGCAGCAGCAGATTGATTTGCTGTTGCTGGCCCTTGAAGCCTTGGAGTTGGGCGGCTCAGAATATATGCTGGCCACTGTGCAGGAGTTGGAGCTGCAAGTCTTGATTCCAGGGCGCGTGGTCTTGTGGAAGCTCCGGTGTACCAATCCCTGGCGACGCTCCTACAATCGGAATAGCCTCACCCAAGACCAGGCTAAAGCCTTGACGATTATTGCGGGGTCACGGGCCAAACAACTCAACCTCTTACTGCGGCAATTGTTAGCCGCTCAACAGGAACTCCAAGCCAAAGGTTTACCCCCCGATCAACATTACCGCCTCTCCAATTATCTGGAGCGCTTCCAAGCCCATTTCCGGAGTCGCATGAATCCCCGTCGGGCCAAGGTGGCACGTTATCTCAGCCATCCGGCTGAACTCCAAACCCTAGCCCTTGAGCTGTTAACCCAGCTCCTCTTTTGTGCGGGGGCTGCTGGGGTACAGCGGCTGTGGGTGAGTCTCTTTGATGGAGAGGTGATATGACCACGATTAAACGCCAATACAGCTTACCGAAATGCAGCCTTCAGCTTGAGGGCATGGCCACCGATGACAGTGCTAGCGGTGCGCGTCCCCTCCTCTCGATGTTGTTGCACGCCGAATGTCACTTCACCGATGGCAATCAGCGGTTGACGGGTGGCCGTGATTTTTTGGAGAGCCTCGTCAATGCGGTGAGCCTTTATGCCCAAGAGGTGTTGAGCGGTCTAGCGCACCCGGCTGAGGGCAATGAAACCACAGGCGTACAACTGCAACCCAGCGAACAACCGGGCTATCACCACCTGCGCTGGTCGCCGTCGGAAGGGCAGCCCGTTGAGGTGGAACTGAATACGTTGCAACTGGCGGATCTGATCGACGCGGTGGATCAGTTTTTTGCCGATTCGCGCACGTTGCCGGATTTAACCTTGCAGCTTGCCCCGGTGAGTCGTCGCTATCGTCAAGCAGAGGTGCCTGTGGGGGTGCGGGCGCAACCCTTAGTAACAGGTCTAGGGGGATTGGCGATCGCAGCCTTAGCGCTCTTCTTTGTGCCCATTCCCGAAGTCCAGGAACCCGAGTTTATTCCTGAAGAAGAAACTGAAGAAGTTTCTGAAGCAGATGATGCCGCAGAATCTCCGGATGATGAAGTGGGGTCTTCGCCCGATTCTGACGATGAGGATGGCGAGAGTGATACGGCTTCGGAGGATGCGGATGAAGTAGCTGATGAGGATGAAGCGGCTGATGAATCTGAAATTGCGGCTGCGGACTCGCCCCGACGTGCTGATGCGGGCGAGACGATCACAGCGGCGGAACTTGAAGCACTGTTAGAAGACGGGGAGACGATCGCGGACCCCACTGAGGTGAAATATATCGAGCGTTATCTTTACCGCGAAATCAATCGGAATTGGGATGACCGCGATCGCCTGACGGAAGACTTAGCCTATCGAGTCACAGCAACCATTGATGGGGCGGTTGTGGCCTATGAGCCGATTGAGACCACACCCGCTGAAGGGGAGGATTTCACGCCTCTACCGGATATGACGTTTTTGCCGACCCAAGCTGCGATCGCTGAGCGGGAAGCGACAGTGGACTTTAAGGTTGTCTTTACCCAAGGCCAAGCGCTTCAGGTGAATCCCTGGC
>JAAHHN010000171.1 GCA_010672165.1 Spirulina sp. SIO3F2
CTTTGGCCCCTGTGGCTATGGTCTGCCCGCCGTTGTCGGCGCCAAGATCGGCTGCCTCCTAGATCCTGCGTACGGGAATGGGCCATAACCACCGTCGCATTGGCTGCGAGTAACATCAGGGCAAGGGGCTTGCCCACCAAAATACTCCGCCCCAACACGATCGCCTGTTTGCCGACAACATCCACATTATATTCAGCAAGGAGACGCATCACTCCAGCGGGCGTACAACTGCGTAAGCCCGGTTCAGATCGCACCAAATGCCCGAGATTCAACGGATGGAGGCCATCGGCATCTTTTTCCGGGGCAATTTCATGGAGAAGGGCGACTGCATCGAGGTGGGCAGGCAAGGGAAGTTGCACTAAAATTCCATCAACGCGATCGTCCTGATTCAGCGCATGGATGGCAGTAGTGAGCTCAGCCTGGGTGACTGATACAGGAAAATGTTGCCCAAAAGAAGCAATGCCAACGCGCTTACAGGCTCGTTCCTTGTTGCGAACATAGGCAGCACTTGCGGGGTTATCCCCAACCATCAACACAGCTAAACCCGGAACTCGACCCCATTGACTGTGGAGTTGGCTTACTTGTTCGGTCAGTTGACCCTGGATCTTTTTTGCAAGCGCCTTGCCATCCAGAAGTTGCATCATAGGATGATAGAGTTGAGCGGCTAGAGCAACGATTGTACGGGAAACCCATGGGGAACCGGAAACTTCTTACACTTGTTTTACTATTGAGCAGCTTGGGCCTGTTAGGTGGTTGTGTGCCTTGGGCTGCTCGCTTGGGTTTTCCCAAAACCACTGCCCAAGTTCAACAGCAATATGCTGGTGTGACCATGCAAATATCTGGAACGGTGGTGCAGCAGGCGCCTTTTTTAGAGGGGGGGGCTTATGCGCTCCAAGATCAAACAGGGCTAGCGTGGGTTTTTACTGAAATGGCTTTGCCTGAGCTGAATAGTCAAGTGACCGTAGAGGGAGTTGTGCGCCGTGAAGTCGTCTTTTGGGGCGATCGCACCCACTCTGAGCATACCGCCTACCTCCAGGAAATTGAACGTCAAGACTAGAGCACTTTTGAAGCTCAATGCCCATACTGAATTTTTGTTGCGCTCTCTCCCCGGTCTTGGTTAATTTTCACGCTCTACAGGGATTCATATTAGACTGAGGGGGATAGGGGAAACAGCCACCAGGCCTATGGATGCAGCACAACTTCAGAAAATCACTGGGTATTTTATCCTCGAAGCCCAAGAGCATATTGAAGTCATCTCCGAGAGCCTTCAGAATTTTCAGGTCACCGTCAATGATCCCGAGCAAATTCATGAGATCTATCGTGGGGCCCATTCGATCAAGGGTGGAGCGGCAATGCTGGACTTTGAGAGTATTCGCTTTACCGCGCATCGTCTGGAGGACTATTTTAAATTTCTGAAAAACAATCCCCTCACCATTGATGCAACTCTCACCAACAACATTAAGCAGGTTTTTGGTAGCCTGGAGCAGCAGATTACCACCCTCGAAGCCCAACAAAATTGGTCCACGGAACAGAGCAATACGCTCTTAGCACAGTTGCGCCCCCTTTGTGAACAGACGATGAGCTATTTAGAAGCGTTGGCTGCGGGTAAGACACCGCTGGCACAGTCCTCTGGCACAGAGCAGCTGACAGAACCAACCAAGCCTGCAAGCGTAGCAACCTCAGAAGATGAACTCGAAGTCCTCCTCAGCGAGTTCGACACCAGTCCAGGCATGGAAGCAGAAGATTTATCCAATCTTTTAAATGCGTTTGATACCCATCCCTCAATTCCTGAACCCTCCGCACCGGTTAGCCCCGATAATGCGATCGCCAATGAGTTAGATGAGCTGTTTGGTGATGCAGCCCTTGATGAATTAAATACTGATCCCCCCCCAACAGCCCTAACCCCACAGTTGGACGAAGAATTACTGACGATCGGCTCACCCCAGGTGGAACTACCACCTGGGCGAGAACTCGATACGATGCATGATCTTTTTGGGGGGAACTTCTCTTTCGAAGAATCCACTTCTAATGCTGTCACAGCAAACATTCCCACCCACCCACCCCAACCCAATGCGTCCAAGAGCGAAGATGTTGAAGTAGATCTCAACCAAGAACTGGATGATCTCTTTGGGGGTTTGGAAGATCTAGACACTCACACTGTTTTGAATCAGGGACTGGCGACGGAAGCCGCCACGGTTGAACCTGAATTGGCATTACCTCCTACAGCCGACCCCACAGCGCATCAACCCTTTCAGGCAGAGACCGATTTTGACGATCTGCTGGCAATCGGTAATTCTGGGGAATCATCCCCACATTCAGTGACAGAACCAGAATTTGATCCCTTTGGCACGCTCGGCGATCAAGCTGCAAATGAACTGGCAACCTTTGAGAGTGCAGATGAGCCACCGGAGGCCACAGATGCCATGTTCGATCAGCTCCTAGAAGACGCCACCACTGATGCAGAAGACCTGAATGGTTTAACCGCCTTTTTAAGTGGTGAAGAACCACTTTCCACACCGCCATCGGCAATGGCTGACCTAGATGAGCTCGATAGTTTGCTTGGCAACACGGGCGATCGCCTCACCGCCGATGATATTACCGATCTCGAAGCCTTCTTAAGTGGGGATAATGCCGCCCTCCCCTCACCCAAAACTGATGCAGCGACTCCGGACAGCATGGATGAGCTGTTTGCGACAGTGGAAAAGCCTAGTTCTACCCCAGACAATGACCTGGCATCCCTTCTCTCTGAGAGCGATACATCTGAGGTAGACATGGGTCTCGATGACCTCTTTGCAGCCAGTGATGCTGCGGCTCTAACCGAGGCAACATCAACCCACAATCTCGACAGCCACTTGGATGCTGAGCTGCCCTCCACTGATAATGCAGATGAATTTACTGACCTTGATGATTTACTCGCAGCAGCTGAGCAAAATGGAATCGACATCTCACCAGCTGAACCTGCTCAAGCTGAACCATCGTTGACTGACGAGGATTTAACCGCCCTCTTTATTGAGAACGCCCCACTGCCCATTAGCAATGGGCAAACTGCATCATCAGCGTCCTCGCCAGCAGCAGAATCGCTGTGCTATTACGAATCCTGGGATGCCTTAGACCATCTTATTGAGCAACCGATTCAGGACTTAGCAAATCTCCCCCTCGTCACAAACTTTGCTGCCCTTGAGCAGCTCCTCACCCAGCCGCCCGGCATAGGCAACGCTGAAATGGTGGCTCAACCCAGTCCTGCCCCAGATATGTTCAACGCACCATCTCCCTCTCCGGTTGAGGGGGGAGACGACTTCGATGACCTTGAAGCGATGGTGGTCGAGATGCGCCAAAAGGCTGGTGAATTAACCCCCGATGCCACCACGGCTCGTCGTCCCAATCGAGCGGCTAAACCTCGTAAGACCAAGCCCAAAGTCGAAGCCACGCTCAAAGTGCCCGTTCGGCAGATGGATAACCTCAATAACCTGGTGGGGGAATTGGTCGTTAACCGGAATAGTCTTGAAGGAGACGAAGAACGACTGCGCCAGTTTCTGGATAATCTGATGCATCAGGTGCAAAACCTCAATGATGTGGGTAGCCGGATGCAAGACCTCTATGAGCGATCGCTGCTTGAGGATGCCCTGTTGCGCAGTCGCCGGGAATACCGCGCCAAGCAAACCGGAGATTTTCCCAGCGTACCGGGCACGCAAACGACCTTACCGGGACATACCGAGACCAAAGGTGAATTTGATGAACTGGAAATGGACAGTTTCACCAAGTTCCATGAATTGGCCCAAGAAACCATTGAGATGATTGTGCGGGTGCGGGAGTCCACCTCTGATATTCAGTTCCTCGTCGATGATATTGACCAGGTTGCCCGCACCCTACGCCAAGTCACCTCCCAAATCCAAGAAGGACTCAACAAGTCGCGGATGATTCCCTTTGGCAATACGGCAAGCCGTTTGCCTTTAGCGGTTCGCCGGATCGCCCCCCAGCTCAATAAGCAAGCCAATTTGGAATTAGAAGGCCAAGAGACGCTCATTGACAAAATGATTTTGGAGCACCTCTCTGACCCCCTGACTCACTTAGTCAATAATGCCCTCACCCACGGAATTGAACTACCAGAGATTCGTTTAGCGTCTGGCAAATCCCAGGTCGGCAATATTCGGGTGACCGCCCTCCAGCAAGGAAACCAAACCGTGATTTCGGTGGCGGATGATGGCGCAGGAATTGATCCTGAACGGGTTAAGAATAAAGCTGTGCAAAAGGGCTTGTTAACCGTTAGTCAAGCCTCCCAGATGGATGAACTAGAGATCTATGATCTGCTATTCCACGCTGGCTTTAGCACCAAGGATCAAGCGGATAACTTTGCCGGGCGGGGTGTGGGCCTTGATGTGGTGCGCACCAGTATTAATGAAATTCGGGGTACGGTGACCATTGACTCCAAAATGGGCAAAGGCACAACCTTTACAATTCGCTTGCCGTTAACCCTGACCGTCGGTAAAGCCCTCTGTTGCATTAGTGAAGGCGCACCGATCGCCTTTTCTCTGGATGGTGTTGAAGACATGGTGGATGTACCCCAAACCAAGGTTCGCCGCAACGCCCAGGGCCAACTGTGCTTGCCCTGGCGGGATGCCCTGCTGCCCTATCATCCCCTCTCATCGCTGCTCTCTTACAATCGACGCATCGGTCGGGGCAGTTTTTATGGTGGTAAGCGGGATGACAATGTGCTCTCTGTTGTGATCTTGCGGGGGGGTGAGAGTAATATTGCCATTGGTGTGGATCAGGTGATCGGTGAGCAAGAGATTGTGATTAAACAACTCCAGGGCCCAGTGCCTAAACCTCCAGGTATTGCTGGGGCGACGGTGCAAGGGGATGGCACAATTATGGCGATCGCCGATGTGCTGGAGTTAATTGAACTCTCGCAAGGGCGTCTTCGCAAGGATGGCCCGGTCAACTGGCAAGATGCTAGCAAGCGCGTTGAAACGCCGGAATCAATCGTTCGTACTGAGTCTGTGGTCTTGATCGTAGACGACTCCATTACGGTTCGGGAACTGCTCTCCATGACGTTTAGCAAGGCGGGCTACCGAGTTGAACAGGCACGGGATGGCTTAGATGCCTGGGAAAAACTGCGGGCCGGCCTCCCCTGCGATATTATTTTCTGCGACATTGAAATGCCTCGCCTCGATGGCTTAGAGCTACTAGGGCGTCTGGCAGATGACGAAGAACTCGCAAAAATCCCCATTGCCATGCTCACCTCCCGAGGTGCTGAACGCCACCGTCGTGTCGCAGCGGAGTTGGGGGCTGCGGGCTACTTCACCAAGCCATATCTAGAAGATGTTTTGCTGGATGGGGCACAACGGATGATCGCAGGTGATGTCCTCCTCGAAAACAGCACGCGCCAACCCCAACAACTTGCCAAAGAGCCTATTCAACCTGCCGCAGCCGCAATGTCTACATCAGTGACGCTCGGCGACCCGATGGATATGCACCAAGAAGTGCTGATTATCGATGACTCGGTTACAGTGCGATCGCTGCTGTCGATGACCTTCGAGAAGGCAGGCTATACGGTTGAACAATCCCGTGACGGCAAAGAAGCCTGGGAGAAACTAAAAGGGGGTCTCACACCCGACTTGATCTTCTGCGACATTGAAATGCCCCGTATGGACGGCTTGGAGTTACTGGGCAATATCTACGAAGACGCTGAGATTCGTCGCATTCCAGTGGCGATGCTTACCTCCCGGGGAGCAGAGCGCCATCGCCGCATTGCTGCTGAGCGGGGGGCGAGTGGCTATTTCACCAAGCCTTATGTGGAGCAAGACCTGTTGGCGGCGGCTGAGCGGATGCGTCAAGGAGAAGTGCTCTTGAAAAACAGTGTCCGGGAACCTGGAATCACCACGCGGGGTTCCAATCAACCCTCCACCTCACCTGCCCCAACAACGTCGGACGATCCCCAGGCAACAATGGTACAGGTGGAACATTCAGAACCCACGGTTTCAGTGCCAGAAGCGCAATTTGATCGCCCGCCGAAAGTGCTGATTATTGATGACTCGATTACCGTGCGATCGCTCTTAACCATGACCTTTGAGAAGGCGGGCTATGTGGTAGAACAAGCCCGCGATGGCAAGGAGGCCCTCGAAAAACTCCAGGGCGGCATTGATCCGGATCTGGCCTTCTGTGATATTGAAATGCCTAAGATGGATGGTCTGACGCTATTGAACCATCTCCAAGGCGATGCCAACCTCAAGGGGTTGCCCGTGGCAATGCTCACCTCACGGGGGGCGAAAAAGCACAAGATCGCGGCGGCAGAACGGGGCGCACGGGGGTACTTTACAAAACCCTATGTAGAGGATGTGTTGTTGGATGCAGCTCAGCGCTTGATGCGGGGTGAGATGTTGTTGACAGTGGAAGCTTAGGGTGGCATCTTCCCTGTCAATCTTTCCGGTTAAACTTGGGAATAAGTCTTTAACAAGTCGGATGTCCTATGGCAGAATTAGTCGAATTTGAACTCAGCAATGGTCAAACAATTTTGGCAGAGGTGGAAGAGCCTGACCTTGATGATTCAGCGATTGAGCCGATCGCCCGCGATCCAGAAAAGCCGTGGAAAAGAGCCCGACAATCTCTTAAAGCATCCTTAGATAATTTGCAGCCGATGCTAGCAGATCTTAAGGAAAAACTGGACGATCTGAATCAGGAGGCTGATGAAGTAGAAGTTAAGTTTGGCGTCAAGCTGACGGGTCAATGTGGCGCTGTCTTAACTTCTGTCGGGGGCGAGGTTACGTACGAAGTTACGTTGAAGTGGAATAAATAGACGTGGGTTTTGAGCAATTTCAGCAGTCAATTGCACGTTTGCATAATGCTCATGGTGCTGTGGTGGGTGCAGGTTTTCTAGTGGGCGATCGCTATCTCATGACCTGTGCTCATGTTGTGAAAAAAGCATTGGGTTCTTATAAAGATGCTCAAATGCTTTTTAGCATAGCGATTCAGGTCGATTTTCCGCTGATTACTGAAGATAAATCTGAACGGACAGCTCAGGTAATTGTGTGGCGACCTAAGAGTGCTATACCCAGCTTGATTCCAAGCGAAGATGTTGCAGTACTAGAGCTGAATGAACCAGTCCCAGACTACAACGATTGTGATTGGGTAGAAATTACAGAGCCGAAGGGTCATACATTCAGTGTTTGTGGGTTTCCAAAAGGGTCTAATGAGGGAATTTGGGTTAAAGGAGAATTCTTTGGTCGTCAAGGTCAAGGTTTAATCCAGATGGAACCATTGAAGGAAGGGAGCCGAGATATTGAGCAAGGGTTCAGTGGCTCACCTGTTTGGGATGAGGATGAAAATGCTGTGGTGGGGATTGCCGTCGCGGTTGAGAAGAAAAAGCAAGATGTAATCAAAGCTGCTTTTGCAATTCCAACCCGAACTTTAAAACAGATTTGGCAGCCTTGCCACGCTCTACTCATTTATCTTGATCCTTGGCGCGAAACTTTTACAAAACACTGGTCACAAGTTTATCAGCGCTGCCTAAACTTACAAGGGCTAAAACCTCAGACAGTTGCGGGAATAGTGGCAAACCTTCATGAGCAAGGCGAGAAATATTTGGCTGAGTTTGTTGGGTTGCTGTGGCTTGATCCTGAAACACCCGAACCCCTGAAACGGCAGTTAGCAAGTTGGTCTAAGCGGGCTGTGGGGGAAGAAGAATTTGAGCAACTTTGTGATCGCCTTAGGCCTAAGCAAAAGCAAACAGCGGCTATCCCTACTGTGTTAGTACTAGTTACCCCTGTTGCTGATGGTAGTCGCTACATGATCGAGGCAGGCTATATCCATAATGTTCAGCACTACAACTCTCAGACAGGAGACGGTTATGAACAGCTCACCGCCGAATTCTCTGAACCACTTTCTCGGAATGAATTAGCTGCCCGAATGCCGCTGATCCTTGAAGATCTACTTGACCAGACCTGTGATTATTGGGGGAACCTAGATGTAGATGTATATCCACGTATTGAGTTTTTTCTACCCATTCAGTTAGTTGATCAGGATATTGAAAGATACTGCATTGGTGAGTCCAGGGAATTTCCCATGATTGAACGAGATTTTCCTGCCTTAGTCAGACTTTGGGATCGTCTAGGTTATAAGTGTAGAAAGTATGAGCAGACTCGTCTTAAAAAAAAGTGGCTAAAACGCTGGCAGTATATGCAAACCTGCCATCATCAGAATTGTATTGAACTGCTCATCTGTGGTGATCGTCCTTCAGATATAGTGTGGCAAGATTTAAACCAAGAAACTACCATTGCAGTCAAAATAACTAAAGAGTTAGACGGGGATCGGCGAAAAACAATAAGTAATTTAATCAGAACTGGTATTCCTATTGCTCTATGGTTACGAAAAGCATTGGCAGACTGTAATGCTCAAGATACGCTCCAATCACTTTTGCTGAAGCGATTAGTTGATCTCCCTCATCATCTGAACAATGAAAGGAAACAAGCCCCTTGCCATGATTCGGAGCACCTTAGTCATCATCTATCCTTACTGTGGGATGACCCAAAAAAAATCCCACCTGAAACCCGTCTAATCAGCCACAAACTATCATGAGCAATTGGCAAATCTTCCAAGGCAACAACCAACCCCACGATCGCATCAGCGACTTGCCACCCCCACCTCCTTGGCGCAGTGCCACCCGCCAAACCCAACAGCGGGGCGCAACCTTCCGGGCTAGTGCCGATGAAATTGAACTGGTCAATGCAGCGCTCTACCTACGACGACCGTTACTGGTAACGGGGAAGCCAGGAACCGGGAAAAGTAGCTTGGCTTACGCGATCGCCCATGAACTCCAGCTTGGAGAAGTGTTGGTCTGGCCCATCACCACCCGCACCACGCTTCAGGATGGGCTCTATCGCTATGATGCGATCGCTCGTCTGCGGGATGTGCAGCGAGAAGGCGAAGATGACCCCAACGACATTGGCAAATACATTCGTCTTGGTGCACTGGGAACTGCGTTGCTGCCCCAAAAGCGTCCCCGTGTCTTGCTGATTGATGAAATCGATAAGAGCGATATCGACCTGCCCAATGATCTACTCAATATCTTTGAAGAGGGTGAATTTGAGATTCCAGAGTTGGTACGGATTCGAGATCAACAAGCGACTGTTACAGTGGCGACCCATGACCGGGAGCATCCCACCACAGCAGAGATTTCCCGTGGCTTGGTGGTGAAGCAAGAATTCCCGCTGGTAATTTTGACTAGCAATGGTGAGCGGGAATTTCCCCCGGCATTTCTGCGGCGCTGTTTGCGGTTGGATATGCGAGAGCCAAGCCGAGATGCCTTGAGCGAGATCGTCAAGGCGCATTTGGGTGAAGATGTTTTACCCGAGGCGGAGAAGTTGATTAATGAGTTTTTGGAGCGACGGAATCAAGGTAGCCTCGCCACCGATCAATTGCTCAATGCCCTGTATTTAATCATTCAAGATCGTTCGCCTTCTGAAGAAGAATTGCAACGGCTGCGCGATCGGCTTTTCCAGTCCTTGACAGAACTCTAAACAACGGAACAACCGCCTAATCATTGTTACTTTCTCCAAAGCTTATGTCTCAAACCCTCGAATACCTTACCGATCCCAACGGCAACCCCACTGCTGTTGTCATTCCCATCGACCTCTGGCGTCAGATTTTGCCTCAAGAAGATACGTCACTGGAGGCGATCGCGGAGAATATTGAAGATTACTGTCTTCGTAAGGCAATGGATGAGGCGAAATTAACCCCACTCCTCGATCGCACTCAAGCCCTCAAGTTGCTGGAGGATGACGAAGATTGAATGTTGAATGTTGAATATCGCAAGCTGTTTCTCAAAGATCTTAAAAAGCTAAAGAGACAACCCATTTACTCAACAATTTACGAGTTGGTATTCACCACCCTACCCCAAGCCGCTTCTCTCCAAACTCTGTCGAATGTTAAAGCTTTGGCAGGAACTACAAATCAATATCGCATCCGAGTGGGCGATTATCGGATCGGTCTGGAAGTCAATGGGGACAATGTAGAGGTAATGCGAGTTCTTCATCGGCGAGAGTTCTATCGTTATTTTCCTTGAGTGCAAGTCAAGTCATGCTAGAGCAATTCATCTCAACCCTAGAACAATTCATCTCAACCCTAGAACGAGCCAAAATCGAGCGGCAAGGTGAGGCGCTTGATGCGGTGGCGATCGCGGATCTGTTGTGGTTGGCGCTGCATCGGGGTGGGGGTGAATCGATCGAGGGTGAGGCGGGTTCAGTGGTGGGGGATGAGCCGGAGTTGGCGGCTGAAGTGCCGGAAGCGCAACCTGCTCCAACCCAGCGAGAGACAGAAGAAACGCTAGAGACGGAAGCCACAGAAACAGCAGGGGCTAAAGTTTATCCATCGGGAGGGCGATCGCAATCTTCACAGCAGGGTATTCCCTTCAAAACTCCAGCAGCGGCGGCATTGCGGAACCCGTTAGCGTTGGCCAGAGCGCTGCGACCCTTAATGCGCAAAGCCCCCTCTCGAACCGTGCAGGTGTTGGATGAACAGGCGACGGTGCAGCAGAGTATTGAAGAGCGGCGCGTGGTTCCGGTGTTACGTCCGGCTTTGGAGCGGTGGTTTGAGGTGGCGTTGGTGATTGAGGAGAGTGGGTCGTGGGGCATTTGGCAGCAGACCCTGCTGGAGTTTGCCCAGTTATTGGCGCGGCAGGGGGCGTTTCGGGCGGTGCAGGTGTGGTGGGCGCGGGTGGATGGAGACGCGATCAAGTTGCGGTCTGGTAATGGTCGGGTGGTGCGCCCCCAAGTGTTGGCTGATCCGACGGGGCGGCGGTTGGTGCTGTTGGCGAGTGACTGCACCTCGGCGGCGTGGTCAGATGGCACATGGCTGGGGTTTTTGCGCCAGTGGGGAGCGCGGGTTTCGGTGACGGTGTTGCAGTTGTTGCCGGAGGTGATGTGGCGACAGACAGCGTTGGGGCAATCGGAGGGGGTACAGCTTGGCGCGACGGTTCCGGGGGCGGTGAATACCCGTTTGCGCTTGGAGCGAGAAACCTGGTGGCTGGAGGAGGGTGAGTTACCCACGCCGGATCTCGTGCCAGTGCCGGTGATCAGTCTCGAACCCTATGGGTTGCGGGCTTGGGCGCGGGTGATGGCGGGGGTAGCGCAGGCACGGTTGGCGGGGTATGGGTTGGCGGCGTTCGATGGGGAGGCGTTGGCGGTAGAGACGGCGGTGCTGGAGCTGGATGGGGAGGAATTATTCGAGCGCTTCTGGGCGACGGCGAGTCCGTTGGCGCGGCGGTTGGCGGCGTTGATGGCGGCGACTTCGGTGCAGTTGCCGATTGTGCGGTTGATTCAGCAGGTGATGGTGCCTCGGTCTTCGACGGTGCAGGTGGCGGAGGTGTTTTTGAGTGGGATGTTGGAGGTGGTCACGCGGGATGTGGCTGATCCGGAGCGGCGGCGGTATGAGTTTGTGGCGGGGGTGCGGGAGTTGTTGTTGGGGACAATTCCGCGTTGGGAGGCGTTGACGGTGGTTGAGCAGGTTTCGGGGTTTGTGGCGCGACGGTTGGGGGTTTCGTTGCGGGAGTTTGAGGGGATGATTTTGGGGGAGGGGAATGGTGAGTTGGATGAGGATGTGAGGGCGTTTGCAGAGGTAACGGAGGCGGTTTTGGAGCGGTTGGGCTATATAAACTCAAATCCTAAAAACAAGTCAAGAACCACAAACCAAGTATTGTCAAGAATCCTTCCAAGAATAGAAAATCGAAGAAAACAGAGAACAAGAAAAATCGCCCTACTCATTGGAGTTAGTGAATATCAGGAGTTCTTGGTTGATTTGCCAGGCGTTATTAACGATATTGCGGCAATGAAAGAAATCTTGGAAGATCCAGAAATTGGAGGGTTTGATGATGTGGAAGTCCTTGTGAATCCAGAAAGGCAATCAATGAAACATTCAGTGGTTGATCTTTTTCTTGGCTGCCAGAAAGAAGATATAATAGTATTTTACTTTTCTGGCCATGCGTATAGGGGATCAGATCCAGGATTGTTTCTTGTTGCATCTGACACCACTTCTCTACTGGATAAAGCAATTAATTTTGCAACAGCCCTATCAGATGTCTTTATCAAGGAGCTTGCTCTTAAATGTCGTTCTGAGAAAATAGTATTTATTTTGGACTGCTCTAACAGTGCTGCTTTTATGGAAGATTTAATATCACCAGAGACGGGTCAGCCAGTACACAAAGATTTTATGAGCAAAAAAAACTTTGCCTTTCTTGGTTCTTCTGGCAAGTTTGAAGTGAGCTTTCAAGATGAATATATGTCTCTCTTTACGAGAGATTTGGTTGATGGAATCAGGACGGGAAAAGTTAATTCAAATCAAGGTGCTTACATCTCAGTTGGAGACCTGATTGAATTTATTTCAGAGGAATGGCGAAAAAAGCAAAGAAACGGATATTACACAGTTACAGGCAGAGGACATGAAATAAGTTTATTTAGAGTGCCAGAGGAGTCCAAATTCATTTCAAAGCAAGAAAATAATGATGAATTTCCTATTAATGCTTTGAATAATGAGTCTATTACAGAATTAGACAAAATATTATTATCCTTGGTATTGGAAGCTCAAAGACATCCTGTTCAATCAAGAGAGAGACGAAGAGCCTTAGATAGACTTTTCAGACTTATCCATAATTCAGGTCAACTTAGTAAGCCATTTGGTCAATATCCCTCTAGCCTATACCAAGAGATATATAGTGATGCAATACAAAGACTATTTTCATTTATAACTCAAGAAATTGAGCGATATAATCCCGAGCGTAGTAGGGTAATAGCCTGGGCTAATTACCTGCTTAAGGTACGATTCTTCCCAGAGGCACAGCAGTCATTTAGAAGGGTAAAAAAGTCAAATTATAAACAGAGTGAATCTTCTAGAGTCAATGTAATCACCTCTCCCAAAGATCGACATCAAACTAAATCATCATTGAGTAACCAACTAAAAATATATTTTGAGGCTGATCCCGATAAAATCCTCAAAAAAATATGTATTAGGAATCGACCAGATGTGACTTTTCAGTTTGTTGCACTTAAGGTTTTAGATGGATGTAAATGGAGAGAATTATCTGAGGAAATTAATGTCTCTGTTTCGACGTTGAGTGCTTTTTACAATAGAAATCTTAAGAAGCTAACTCCTCAAATTCAAGCATACTTAAATACTCAGGATTAGACGTGGGGTGGACAATGCCCACCAATCAAGGCTATCAGCACTTGAGGCAAAATCTCCTCAATAACATAACCCCTCATCAACCCACATTGGTTAACTGCTCACTCAACAAAACATCCACCAACTCCTCAACCGAAACCTGACGCACCTTAGCAGTTCTCATCAACCGATCCATTAACCGCTCATTCACCGCCACAAAATGCTGACGTTGCCGAATATCCACATCAAACTCCACCTCCGGGATATCATACTCTCCTAGATCTTGCTCATCAAAAAAATCCACCAATTCCTGAGTAGAAACGAATGATGGTAACGATTTTTCTTTACTTTCTTCCATAGAGTTTCCTCTCCTTTTTTGCCATATCCCGTGCGCTTAAAATCAAAGCCTGAACAGGTTGTTTGTGAATAAATAAAACTGTAAGATATCGTCCCGCATACGTCTGACCCAACGCCAAATACACATCCTCTCCTTTTTGTTTGCCCTTCTCCACAAACCGGAACTTGGGCCGATTGAGCAAAACCTCCTCAACCTCATTGGGGTCAACCCGGTGCTTAACAGCCAACTTATCAACAATGGCATCTAACCAACATAATCTCCTCGATCCGCACCTGAATCACCTAAGTCTCACTGAATTATCGTAACTGTCTCGCTTCTGCCAGATCAACCTCAATTTTCTCCAGCAACTTCTTCCCTCGCTCCCGAAGCTGCTCCCGCTCCTGCATCAACATCGCTAATCTTTGCTCCGCAGGCAACTTCTGCAAAAAACCACCTGAATCACATTCGACTTCCCACTTAACTTGTCATGAGTTTTGTGTAACATCTGACGGGTCTTTTCCTGAACCCTTGACTGATTCAACTTCACTTCAACTGCCTGCTTCAACTCCACCCAAACACTCCCCCAACCAAGCCGCCAACGCCGCCACTGTCTCCAACTCAAAAAACATCTCACCGAGCATATCCAAATCAGCCTCTGTCAGCTCACCAACCTGCGCCTCAACCTCATCAGGCAAAACCCCAAACTTACGAGACAACTGATGCAGCAACAGTTTCCGTTGCCCTAAAACCTCACCTTCCTGCCGTCCCAGCGCCAAACCTTCCTCCAAGCCCTTCTCATGACCTTGCCGCCAACCCTTCCGCTCGGATGAATCCACCACATTGGTTAAATCCCGATATTCTTTGAGGCTGTTACGATAAGACATCTGCTCAACAGGTGAAAAGTTCGCCACCTCTGCCACCTCAAACAGTGGCGTCAGCTCTTCATCTTGGAGAAATTCTGGACGCTGCTCTAACTCTGAAAGATGCCGCAGTAAAAAGAGCCATTTATCGAGTGGTGACTCTAGCTCGGAGAGGGTCTTTTTAAACTTCGGCAGTTCAATGTAGATGAAGTTCAACTTGTCATAAAAGACCTGACATTTCTGGTCTTTGAGTTGCACTGTGTGAATCAGCTCAGCATCCTTTTTGTGATCGTCAAAGACAAAATCAAGAACACCCACGGTATAGACCGCATCCAGCCTAAAATTCCAGGGTCCCTTCAGTGCTTGTTCCTGAATTGGGAATGTTGAATAGTAGACGCTGCGATCTTTGAAATAATCTTGTCGGGCTTTCTGAATCTCAACGATAAATCGTTGACCGGCTTGGGCTTGGCAATAGACATCAAACACCGCCTTGCGATCGAGGATCGTGCTGCCAAAATTCTCGGGGTTTTTAAAGGTCAGATCCTGAATTTGATGCTGCTGGGGGAGCAAGGTGTTGAGGAAGGCGATCGCCAACTGCTTATTGGCTTCAGAACCAAACACTCGCTTGAAGCCAAAATCGGTGAGGAGATTGATGTAGCGATCGGGGATGGCGATTGGCATAACCCATCACAAAAATAGTTCGATAGTCCTAATTCTAACAAACGGTTTAGGGGAAGGCAGGATTTGAAGTATAGATTTAGATGTAGGGTGGGCAATGCCCATCAATCAAGGCTCTCAGCGCTTGAAGCAAGATCTCCTGAGTAACGTAACCACCCATCACCCCACATTGGCTAACTGCTCACTCAACAAAACATCCACCAACTCCTCAACCGAAACCTGACGCACCTTAGCAGTTCTCATCAACCGATCCATTAACCGCTCATTCACCGCCACAAAATGCTGACGCTGCTGAATATCCACATCAAACTGCACCTCCGGGAGATCATACTCTCCTAGATCTTGCTCATCAAAAAAATCCACCAATTCC
>JAAHHN010000172.1 GCA_010672165.1 Spirulina sp. SIO3F2
TCCATCGAGCTTGACCCCAACTATCAGGTCGATCCCCAAAAGATTGAAATTCGGGGGCTTTCTCCCACCCGCTGGCAGGTGGCGTTGCCCACACCCCAGCGCATTACGCTGCGGGATCTGCCCCCGGTTGAGCGACCGACTCAGACGAGCGATCGCCCCACCCCCACACCACCGTCTCAAACAGCTCAAAATACGGAGCTAGCCGTAGTTGATGCCCTAGAGATTGGTCGAAACGATGAATTATTGATTCGAGCCGATCGCGCCATTCAGGGGACAGGAAATTGGAACTTGGCTGAACGGGCCTATCAAATTCTGATCCCGAATACGCGCTTTTCGCCCCGACTGCGTCAACCAAATTTGGTAGGTGTGCCAATTAATCAAATTCGGTTGCGTCAGCGGGGGACAACTTTAGAGATTCTGGTCTATCCAACAGCAAATCATGAGCTTCAGGGACCCCAACAACTGAGCAACAATCTCCTAAGTTTTGCTGTGGTTGCCCAACGCATTGCGCGTCCAGTGCCTGTTCCCCCCACAACAACGCCACCCCGCCCCACCACAACACCTCAGCCGCTGCCCCGACCCACAGGCAGCGATTTGGTGGTTATTGATCCTGGGCATGGGGGTCGAGATCCAGGGGCAATCGGCATCGGCGGTTTGCGCGAAAAGGATGTGGTGCTACCGATTTCTTTGGAAATTTCCCGCACCCTCCAACGTCAGGGAGTACAGGTAATCATGACCCGCTCAGACGATCGCTATGTAACGCTTGCAGGTCGAACCCAAATTGCCAATCGTGCCCGTGCTGATATTTTTGTCAGCATTCATGCCAATGCAATTAGTCTGAGTCGTCCAGATGTCAACGGTGTCGAGACTTATTACTATACCTCCGGTGGTCGGCTGGCCCAAACGATTCACCAAAGCATTCTCAATAATGTATCGATTGGCAATCGGGGCGTTAAGCGGGCACGCTTTTATGTTTTGCGTCATTCTTCGATGCCTGCTGTTCTGGTGGAAGTGGGCTTTGTAACAGGTCGTCAGGATGCACCGCGCTTGGCGAATCCTGCTTTTCGTTCGCAAATGGCCCAAGCGATTGCGCGGGGAATTTTGCTGTATCTCCAGCAAAACTAGGAATAGGTACATATACTGGTTAAAACTCAATCCTTCAAGAAGAACTGCCCCCGTGATCCGAAATAATCCTGTGATGCGAACTAGACAAAGCGGCTCGATCGGTGTATTTGACAGTGGTGTGGGAGGGTTAACGGTGCTCCGGACTCTCCAGCAATGTCTTCCCCAAGAGTCTTTTCTGTATTTTGGTGATACGGCTCGGGTTCCATACGGGAACCGCACCCCACGCGAAATCATCCAATTTGGCCGGGAGATTATTACGTGGATGCTGACGCAAGGGGTCAAGATGGTGGTGATGGCCTGCAACACCAGCTCTGCCTTGGCCCTCGATGAAATTCGTCAGGAGTTTCCCATCCCCGTATTGGGGCTGATTTTACCTGGTGCCAAAGCGGCTGTGCAGCAGGGCGATCGCATTGGTGTGATTGCTACGCCCGCCACTGTCCAGAGTGATGCCTATTATCGTGCCATTACCGAAATCAATCCTCAGGCGCGGGTTTGGCAGGTGGGTTGCCCTGAGTTTGTGCCCCTGATTGAGGGCAACCAAATCCATACAGCCAAAACTCGTACAATTGTTGCGAGCTACCTCAATCTTTTGATTGAGCAAGAGATTAACACGCTCGTCTATGGTTGTACCCATTATCCTCATCTTGCCCCCATCATTGAACAACTATTACCCCCCACTGTTCGTTGTGTTGATCCAGCGGGGGCTCTGAGCCAAGCAGTCGTGCAAGAACTGCGAGTTTTAGGGTTGGGGAGAGCGCCCGGTCGGCCGGGCCAATGTCGCTTTGTGGTGAGTGGTAAACCAAACCATTTTGCACGGGTTGCCCGTCAATGGCGATCGGATATACAGACCGTTGAAACCGTAAATGTAAAAAAAGCCTACCGAATGGCTCCTCTGTTAACAAAAGGGGAACTCAACTCGGTAGACTTATAAATTGCGATATCAGATTGCTGAGGCAATCTCTAAGAGCGAATCTGCCGGCTGGTGGATTCGCTAACCTGTTGGGTGCCACGCCGCGCTAACATCAGCAGCACATAGACCAACAGAAGGTATGCCGTCGCCATCATTAAAATCATCATCGTTGACCTCCACAATACGAGCTACAGCCGATTTTCAGAACCACTCTTCAATCAGCGATGAACAGCACAAGCTACTGCCACAGCGATTGAAGAGAACTCTTCACACCATGGTCATAGTGAGGGGCACAGCATACATCGAATCAATCTTCCCTTACTCATAACCGATTGTGGCTCAATGACATCAATCGATCAGAAGCACCGAACAACTCACATTACTCTTTGTTCAACCTTGCTTGATTGAGGAGTATTGTGATTGTGGAGTGAGCAGGTGTTCCGAAAACAACTGGGTTGGACTTCTGGTTAGGGACTACATCATCAACAGGTCAAGATGCAAACACTAACGTGTGGAGGTTCCACCCCACGATTGTCTTCGCTTGAGTAAGCACCGAATGTCGATTCGCTCGATTACAGAATACGCATTATGATGATGCGCAAACTGTGAGTACACGATCTAACCTTCTCAACCGATCCACTCATTGGCTCACCCGTTCGGGAAAGATTCAGATTGTCGTAAACAAATCTGTCAGCAGACCAAAAACACAACTCACCTACTCCGAGTTAAAACTCAAAGCAAGCAGAACTCTATCTTTGAACTGCTCACGGCCTCAAACCAAAGCTGAAATTTTGGAGATCCCCAAAGTTTACGACAAGCAAACTCCACCCAATCTCAAGATTTTCTGACCTCAGTAAGGCAAATTTTATGAAACCCTCACTATTAAGACTAACATAAGAATTCACGATATGACGAGAGAAACTCGATAAGATCTGGGTTGAATTTTAGTTAATTTGCGTGGTGGAAGTGTCATCTATGGGGCTATTGCAGCAGGCATTATCCAATCACGCTCAAGAAACTATCAGGATTAAGGAGGATAGGCTCGAACGAGTTCCTGTTACAGGGAGATGGGTGGGCATATCCCAATGCATCGTATCTCCACATTCAATCCATTCAAGCCAAGGCATCCCAAAAGCTGAAACTGGCTTCTAGTGCCCCCCCCTACCTCCTACACAATTATTGGATTAAATTTTCAACCTTCATTAGAGCGAGGAGAGTCCAAATATTAGACCCATCGCTGCGACCTGCTACTCCCTTGCGATACTTCATTCATCTATATCTAATGACAGCCTCTTGACTGCGCTGCCTCTTGTATCACCATGATTCCGCACCAGTTAACTCTGAAATATTTCCTCAGTTACCAAGCGGCAACCTTGGACTTTACTGGGCTCCATACCGCCTGTATCTGTGGCGCAAATGGGGCAGGAAAATCTTCCCTCCTAGAGGGCATTACCTGGGCATTGTGGGGCAAAAGTCGCGCCAGCAGTGATGATGTTATTCAAACCGGCGCAGAGTATGTCCGGGTTGACTTTACCTTCGGGATTGGCCTCGAAGTGTATCGGGTGATTCGCTCTGGACATCGGGGTCGCAGTGCGGGAGAGTTACAGTTTCAAATCCGCACGGTTTCAGGAAAGTTTCGGTCGATTAGCGAAAAGACAAAACGAGCCACCCAAGAGAAAATCAATGAGACGCTCAAGCTCAATTACGATACGTTTGTTAATTCGGCTTATTTGCGTCAGGGTCATGCGGATGAGTTTATGCAGTCATCTCCCAGCGATCGCAAGAAGGTGTTGGCGGATTTGCTGAAGTTAGAGCAGTATGAAACCCTGGCAAGCCAAGCCAAAGATGCCGCGCGTCAGTTTAAAACCCAGAGTGAGGTACTTCAGAATCAACTGATGCCGTTGCAAACTCAATTGGGCCAGCGCGATGTCCTGACCCAAACTCAAACGGCTCAGGCTGAGGCGATCGCCACCCTCAAAACCCAAACCCAAGCTACCCAAACCCAATGGGAAACTTTACGGGATCAAAGTCGCGATCGTCGTCGCCTTGAAGAACAGCTCCATTGGCAACAAACCCAGTTCCAACGCCTGCTCCAAGACGCTGAGCGATTAACCCAAGAACAGGCGCAGCTCCAGCAGCAAGCAACAGCCCTACACCATCACATCGATCAAGCAGACGAAATTACCGCGAACTATCAACAACTACAAACCTGGCAGCGCCAACAAGCAGCATACGCTGAATATTTCCAAACCGATCAAGCTGCCCGCCAACGACGCCAAGCGCTGGTGCAACAACTAGAACAGGCTAAAAACCAACTACAGTTAGGATTGCAACAGACTCAAACTGAGTTAAAAACGCTCGATCGTCAAGCGCAAGAACTCCAGCCCCTGCTCGCTCAAGCGTCTGGAATTCAATCAGCCCTAACCCAATTGCAAGCCTGCCGTCAACAATTACAAGTCCTCGAACAAAATCAGCTCAAGGTCGCTCCTCTCCATCAACGTCGTCAGATCCTACAACTGGAAATTGGCCAAGTCGAAGCTCGCTTTCGAGCCCAGTGGGAAAGTCTCGGACGGGAACGGGCGCAATTACTCGAAGCCAAAACCCAGGGTCAGCCCCTGCGCCAACAACTGCTGACGGTGGAAGCCGAAGTGGAAAATCTGGACAAAAAGCGGGTTTATCAACAGCGGGTGATCGACAAAGCCCAGGAACAAAACACGGTTCAAGCTCGCTTGCAAGCGCAAGTACAGACGATTACTCAGGAGCTGGGTGAAGCGGAGCAAACTTGGCAACGTTTAGCCCAAGCTGATGCCCATTGCCCAATGTGTGAACGGGCTTTGGTTGGGGCAGAGCGGGAGCAAGTGCTCCATAAAATTCAGGTTCGCCAGGACACGTTGCAACAGCAGACTTGGGTGCTTCGGGAGCAGATTGCTGATTGTGAGCACCAGCGGGAGAAACTGCAACAGGAAGCCACGGCCCTCACCCACGATCTGCAAGCCTACGATCGCCTGGTTCAAAAGCGCGGCCAGCTTGAAGCCAAGCTCAATCGCGTAGTGGAGTTGCAAGAACAAATTTGGACACTAGATGAACGCCTGGCAGAGATGGCGCGATCCCTCGAAACAGGGGAATATGCTCTGGAGCGCCAGCGTGAACTGGCTGAACTGGAGCGGGCGATCGCTGCGCTCAACTATGATGAACAGCATCATAGCCAATTACGCACCCAAGAGCGAGAACTCCGTTGGGCTGATGCCAAGGCTGCCAAGCTCCAGGATGCCGAGCAACGCCTCAAGGGCATCAATCAGCGTCGTCCAGACTTGCAAACTCAAGCCGAACAACAACAGGCTGAACTGGATAATTTGCACCAGACTTCTCCCCTCCAGCAGCAGATCACCGCGATCGACCAGGAACTGGAAACTATTGGCTACGATGCCCAAGCCCATCAAACCTTGCTGCAACAGCTTCAACAAGCCCGAACCTGGGAACTGACCTACCAAAATCTTCAGCAAGCCCAACAGCGATTACCTGAACTTCAAGAGCAGCAACAGCAATTAACAGTCCGCCAAACCCAGCAGCAAGCGGAGCAGACTCAGGCGCAAGCTCAAATTACAGAACTGGCAAGCCAGATGGAGACGTTGCCCGATCATCGAGCGGCTTTGGAGACTCTAGAGCAAACCCGTCAACAGCAGCAGCAACAATTAGCTGATCTCCAACTGGAGCAAGGGAAAATTGAGCAAAGTCTAACGCAGCTTGCTGAATTGGAAACTCAATGCCAAGCGACCCAAGAGCGACTCACTTGGCTGGGGGGTCAACATCGAATTTATCAAGAACTGGCCCAGGCTTTTGGCAAAAATGGGATTCAGGCACTGATGATTGAAAATCTGCTGCCCCAACTGGAAGCCGAGACCAATCATTTGCTGGCCCGTCTGACAGGCAACCAGCTCCATGTACAGTTTGTGACCCAAAAGGCCACTAAAGCGAGTCGATCGCGCAAAAAAGCCACCAAAATGATCGATACCCTAGAGATTTTGATTGCGGATGCCCAGGGTACTCGTCCCTATGAAACCTATTCAGGGGGTGAAGCGTTTCGGATTAATTTTGCAATTCGGTTAGCGCTGGCGAAACTCTTGGCCCAGCGATCGGGAGCGGCATTGCAGATGCTGGTGATCGATGAAGGATTTGGTACTCAAGATACGGCGGGTTGTGAGCGGTTGATTGCGGCGATTAATGCGATCGCCCCTGATTTTGCCTGCATCCTAGCTGTGACCCACATCCCACAATTCAAAGAAGCCTTCACCCACCGCATTGAAGTCCAGAAAACTGCCCAAGGTTCACAACTTCAGCTCAGTAATTAGTGGTTTTGTCCTGTGAATGCCTCTGAAAACAATCAGCCTGTCCAATTCTCTGGTAAATCGATTACGATCGCCTGCACTGATCTCGATCGCTCATGGCATTTTTAAGAGACGGTTCTGGGTACAGCCCATGACATTGATTTACTATTCTTGATATTTTTATTTCAAAAGATTGAGCTTTACTGCGTTTAATGTATCCGCAGAAAAATTCACAAGTTTTTCACACACCTATTTTTAAATCAGCATTAGCTAATAAGGATGCTGCAATTTTAATCATTGTAGTAACTTGGGTTGAGCCTGTTCCAGTGGTCAAGCATTATTGCTGATCTGGGATTATGCAACACAGATAAACGGTAAAGGAGAATGGAGTTTCATGCTATTGGCTGTCCTTGTAGAACAAGAAACCGTTACGCAGCTTTCAAGCTCGTTAATCATCCACTTGAATAGCTGGAGTAACATTCTACTCGCTGGTTTTGTCTGGGTTATGCCAGCAATGGTCTTTTACCTGATTAGCCAACGACGGAATATTCCCTGCAATCGCTTGACCTTTCTAGGAATCAGCTTTGCCATACTTTTGGGGTTTAATTGGTTGGCTCAAGCATGGTTCAATTTTCATCCCCAAGCATTATGGGTTGTTGCAGTTAATAGCATCACACTTGGAGTGGGTGGAGTTTTGCTGTGGTTTGCTGTGCCATTAATGCCTAAATTTCTAGCCATGCCCAGTACCAATCAAATGGTATTGGTCAATCAGGTTCTACAAAGAGAAATTGAAGAGCGTAAACAAGCTGAAGCAACACTCAAACAACTCAATGAAGAACTTGAAACTCGGGTTGAACACCGAACCCGAGAACTCCGTTCAACATTAATCCAACTCCAAGCGGAAATTGGTGAACGAGAGGAGGCAGAAGTTGCCCTCCGGCAGTCTCGCCGCCAACTCCTGGAGCAAAATCAACAGCTCACTACCACCCTTAAAGAACTCAAAGCCACCCAAAGCCAACTCATTCAAAGTGAAAAACTATCGAGTTTGGGTCAGATGGTGGCCGGGATTGCCCATGAAATCAATAACCCCATTAATTTCATCAGTGGCAATTTAGAACATCTCCATAGCTACACCCAAGCGTTAAGTGAAGCATTGACCTCCTATCAGCACCATTGTCCTCAGCTTCCAGAGGAATTGCTCACTCAACTCCGAGACCTAGAGATTGAGTTTATTGAGGAGGACTTACCCCAGTTATTAGGCTCAATGGCAATGGGAGTTAAACGAATTTGTGAGATTGTGCGATCGCTCCGCAATTTTTCACGCTTAGATGAAGCAGAAATGAAAGTTGCAGATCTCCATGAAGGCATTGATTCAACCCTGATGATTCTGCAAAGTCGTCTCAAAAGCCACGGTCAACGACCTGAAATCAAGGTCATCAAGAATTATGGGCAGTTACCGACGGTCGAATGTTACCCAGGACAACTCAATCAAGTCTTTATGAATTTGCTAGCTAATGCGATCGATGCTTTAGAAGAAGCTCAATCTGAGTCACCTCGCCTTGAAATCACGACCCGCCAAGTGGGGCACAATATCTCAATTCAAATCGCAGATAATGGTGTGGGCATTGACCCTCAGACCCTCCAAAAACTGTTTGATCCGTTTTATACCACCAAGCCTGTGGGCCAAGGGACGGGCTTGGGTCTGGCCATCAGTTATCAGATTGTGGTAGAGCGTCACAATGGGCAGTTACGGTGTCAGTCTCCAGCACAGCAGGGGGCAATGTTTGAGATCTTGATTCCTGGCCAAGCAGCGCCTTCTGCCCCGGAAGCCAGTTTGCAGTGGTCTGGTCGCTCAGCCCAAACAACGTTGGCTTATGCTTAGGAACGGTCATCTCTCAAGACGTCTACAATAAGCTAGGCGACATGCCCTACACTTGCATTCTTACTCTTCATTGATCATCCCCATGGCCCACACTGAAGTAAAACGACTATTCCAAGCTGCCCAAAGCAATCCAACCTTGCGGGAACGGCTCAATACTGCACCTAATCCAGAAATGTTTGTCAAGATGGCTCAAGACCTAGGCTATGACTTTACAGTGGAGGAATGGCAAGCCATGACTCGCTTTTCTGTCGAGGAACTCGAAAGTGAGATTTCGGAAATTCCTGGCATCTGAACCTTAGCCGCCATTCATTGCGCGATGTAAACAATACGTTGCAACAATTTGAGACGATCGCCCCCGAAATCCCCCAGGTTCTCATCGTTATAATGAGCCAAAGCTGTTTAGCTGTTGTGTTGATCACAACTGGGTTATGACGACTGCCAAAAACGTGTTGGGAACCCCCCTGGAGCTCTGCTGTGGTGCACCAGTTACAGGATTTTATCGAGATGGCTTCTGCAACACCGGCCCCCAAGATCTGGGACGCCACGTCGTCTGCGCGGAGGTCACTGAAGAATTCCTTACCTTTAGTCAGGCGCGGGGGAACGATTTAAGCACTCCGATACCGGCCTATAATTTCCCAGGTTTGAAACCGGGCGATCGCTGGTGTGTATGTGCCCTACGCTGGCAAGAAGCCCTTGAAGGGGGCGTTGCTCCCCCTGTTGTCCTGGTCTCAACCCATGAAAAAGCCTTAGAAGTGGTTGCTCTAGTCGATCTCCAGCATCATGCATTACCTGTTTCTTAAGTGGTGTGGGGCTATGTCAAACCATGCGCTATTTCTTTGACACAGAGTTTATTGAGGATGGCCACACCATCGAACTGATCTCGTTGGGTATCGTGGCGGCCGATGGGCGGGAATTTTATGCGATTAGCGCCGAATACGACCGCGATCGCGCCGATCCTTGGCTGCATGACCACGTATTTGACAAGCTTGAGATCCCATCGCTGGCAATTCATGCCACTACCCCCTTACCTCGCTCGGATATCTGTGACCAATTGCTTGCCTTTGTACAGCCAGCAACTGATCCTGAGCTGGAAATTTGGGGCGCATGGTGTGCTTATGATTGGGTTGTGGTTCGCCAATTGTTTGGCAAAATGGTCGCAGGGCCACCCGCTTGGCCCAAATTTTGCTTTGATGTGATCCAGTGGGCAACTCAATTGGGATTAACCATCGAAGCATTGACCCCAGCGCCCCCTTATCAACACAATGCTTTAGTCGATGCCCGCTGGACTCAACAACTCTGGAGAGATTGTGAACAGTTTGCCCAAACTCAAATGGCCCAAACTCAAATGGCCCAAACCTCAAGTTCCAGATAAATCGAGTTCGTCTCCTCCCGTTGTGTCGACCTCTCCCCATCAATCCCCACCGCAGCTTCCAGTCGATCGTGCTGCGATCGGTGCGATCGGCCTCTTGAGTCTGGCGGTGGCAGGGGTACTGTTAGTGGGTCAGCCTTCCCAAAAACCGGTTCAATCATTTAGCTGGGCCAACCAAATCATTGGTGTTGATGATGCGGCCTTTTCATTGGTGTTTGATGCACCGATGGATTGGGATTCGGTGGTGGAAAATTTGTCAATTGACCCGCCTCTCAAAGGTGAGGTGAGTTGGGTGGGCCAGCGTTTGGCCTATACGCTTACAGATCTCCCTGAATACGGTAAGCAATATACATTGAAGCTCTCCCAGGCTCAAACTCGTCCCCTCAGCCCGCGCCAAGCCCCCCAAACCTTACCAGACTTTACTGCCGAATTTCAGGTACGCGATCGCGCTTTTGCCTATATTGGTGTTCGGGGGGAAGAGCAAGGCCGTTTAGTCCTGTTTAATCTCACCACAGGTAAGCGCTTACCCCTAACACCCACAGATTTAGTGGTGACCAATTTTCGACCGTCTGCTGATGGTCGAGCGATCGTTTTCCTGGCTTTTGCCAAGAATGCTCCCGATGGCATCAATCAACAGCAACTCTACCGGGTAACAACGGGCCATAGAGTGGACAACCAAGAGCCAGAGATTCCAGGTTTATTGGAGCTGATCTTGGATGCCGATCGCTATGAAAATCGTCAATTTGCCTTGTCAGCAGCAGCAGAAACTCTGATTGTGGAGCGCATTAATCGTCAGAATCCTGATACTCAGGGTCTGTGGTTGATTTCAGCTTCTGGGACAATCCAGTCACTGGGCCAACAGAGCGATAACTTCCAACTCTCACCCGATGGCGAGGTTCTGGCTGTAAGCCAACCCACAGGTGTGACTCTTCTGCCCCTCACGTCACGGCCTGGACCCCGAGTGTCGTTCCCTAACTATGAGGCGCTGCTGGCGTTTAGCCGCCAAGATCAACGTCGCAAGATTATGGTGCGGAATAATGGGGATCTGACACGATCGCTGATGCTGATCACGCCCAACGGTCAGGAACGAGAAATTCTGAGGACGGGGGGCTTTATCTTACGCTGTGAGTTTGAGCCCCGCCAAGAGAAGTTTCTCTATTGCATCCAAGCAGAGGCGATCGATGCCGAACAAACCCAAATTCAGCCGTTTTTGACTTTAGTTAATCTGGCGACGGGCAATGTAATCCCGCTGGTGGCACTGACGGATGATCGAGATGTACGAATGGATGTAGCCCCAGACGGTCGAACGCTGCTGTTTGATCAAGTCACCGCTGAGCCCGAGATCCCAGTGAGTCCCAATGCGATTCCCCAAGGCAGTTTGTGGTTAGTCAATTTACCGGATTTCACCCAGCGGCGGCGGACTCATGCTCTGGAGTCACCGGACAATGTGGCAGCCGGCCTTGATCCCCAATGGTTGCCTTAATGAGGCCGGTGATGGCAGACGATAACGCCTGCCACTCAAGCGTCAATACCGGAAACTAATCCGAGATCCTGGCCGAATATCCATATGCCAAAAGCCTTTGCTGGCCCCTGCCAAACCAATCCCCTTAATTTCTGGAACCGACTTAATCACATCCAACAGCTTAGAATAATCTCCGTTTAAAGGACGCACATCCAAAGCACGCGCATATTTGTGCTGAGAGCGACTAGAGCCAATTTTTAAGTTGGGGGGACGATAAGCACTATTAATACCAATCGGTGAGTCAAACTTACTGCGGACTTTGCTAAAAACCTTGGCCATCGCAATCATATTTTTGACCACCTGCTCATCACTGCCAAAATCCGACGTACTCATCGGTAGACGGGTCAATCCTTTGGTCATCTCACCCCAGGTGATCTTGCTCCCTGGCACAATCATCTCGTTTTCATAAATCAAACCCACAACTGGCAGTTGTACTGATTTACCTGATTTCTTCCCAGCCTCAGCATTGACTTGAGATGGCGGAGCCTCAGACTGTTCAGAGAGTTCATGCTTGGGTTCAATCGCTGCCAGTTTTTCAACCGTACTGGGCCCCAAGTCTTGGGGATAACCCAAAAAAGCCTCTTCTTTAAATTCCGCAAAAGCCGCCAGCGTTTTTGGACCCACTGCACCATCCACCCCACCGTCTGGTAGGTACCCCCCGATCACCAGTTGATTCTGAATCCATTTCACCCCCTCAACATCATGGAAGTCTTTTAAGGGGACTGAACCCGCTAACTGTGGTCTCTTCATTGCTCAAGCCTCACTAACAAATTATGAATTGCCTGCATTTAAGTGAAGATTGTCGAGAAGCAAGTCAAATCCGCTAGAAAATTTAAGAATAGATGGGAGTCTGCCTTTAGCTGACGGCATGTCCTAACTCGCTTCACAATGCAGAGCGTCATCTTCAACACATCACTTTTTATCAGGTTTTCTATATTTGCGAGTTCGATTTTATTTGCGATATTGAAGGTGTGAAATTGAACTCTCAGCATTGCAGGCAAACCACAAAGAGATTTCAAATACTCATTAATCATCACACTCGCCTGTGATCAAAAACACTCAAAAACAAGTGGAGTTCGTAGCCCTAAAACCGTAGCTCTACATTACCCAAGCAAACTGCAACCATCATTGCTCCTTATGAACAAGCGCTCATTCACCCTTCTCGTTGCCACCCCGTTACTCCTGGCCGCTAGTATCCTTCTTGCTACGGATAACCTTGCCCATGCGCTCAGCGATCGCCAACCCGTTTTGATTGCCCAAAATGATGATGGTGACCGCCCGCCCCGCAGTAAAGGCGAAGGTGGCGAGGGTCGTCCACCTCGCGGTGAAGATGGTGAAGGGCGTCCACCTCGGGGGGAAGATGGCGAAGGTCGCCCACCTCGCGGTGAAGATGGTGAAGGGCGTCCGCCTCGCGGTGAAGATGGCGAAGGGCGTCCGCCTCGCGGTGAAGATGGCGAAGGGCGTCCGCCTCGCGGTGAAGATGGCGAAGGGCGTCCACCTCGGGGTGAAGATGGTGAAGGTCGCCCACCTCGCGGTGAAGATGGTGAAGGGCGTCCGCCTCGGGGTGAAGGTGGTGGACAGCAGGATGGAACGCAGTAGTCTCGCTCTGAGCCAGTCTGTAGATTTAGACTTGTGGCGATCGCTTCTTTTGGGGGGCGATCGCCCAGCCGTTTTGTCCTGACAAATTCCATATGTGGTGATATGTGGCTGCTTGGCTCAAGTGCGATCGGGCAGTGAACAATTGGGTTCAAACCCTATTGACTCACAATTGTGATAAGTCATATGGCATCAGAAAATAGTGTGCCAGAATTGGGGCATATTGACCTGAACTCAATGGAGTTCCTGAGTGACCATGAAGGTAGCGGCATTAACAGCAATTGCGGGTTTCTATTTAGTGACATCAGCCAGCATTGCTGAGGCTGCATCACTCAGCACCTCGGGAACTTGGACGAATATTGTGGCCGCTCCCATTGGTGGAACAATTTCTGGTGCAGGCACAAGTTCCATATCTTGGGGGACACCAGCAACGGGCAGTGGTCAGAGTGGTTATGACTTCGTCGGTGTAGCAGAGGATGTCAGCATGACCGATTTGATCGATTCTGCATTTTTGCTGGGGACATTCACCCACAGAAATTTCCCCATCTCTGGTACGAGTCTGGATACCGCAACGCTGAACGTTGACTTTAGCTTAGATACCTTCAGCCAGACGTTCTCCTTTGGCTTCGACCACTTCGAGACACCCAATAATGCAAACCCATGTCCCGCAGGTGGCGCTCCACCTTGCCCTGATTTGGTCAGTTTTCCTAATGCGACGTCGAGTGAGTTCGTCACTATTGAGGGGGTGAACTACAACTTAACGCTAACTGGGTTTTCTCAAGGGGGGGCAAGTAATGCGGTGGATGCGTTTTTGACATTGGAGGGTCAGTCTAACTCAGCGGGGTTGTATGCAATGTTAACTGAGGTTGAGGGTGAGGCTGTGCCTGAGCCTTCAGGGTTAGTGGGTTTGGCGGCGATCGGTGGTTTAGTGACTGTCCTGAGACGCAAGAAGGGTTAAACCTGCTGAGCCCCAACATGTCCTTGCAGAGTAGATGTGATTCGCTCTAAAATGGGTACTTAATTCTAGTTTCGCAATCGAAACTTATGTCTGCCGAATACCTCTCTGTGAAAGAAACCGCTGAGATTTTGGATTACTCAGAACAATACGTGCGTAGACTGCTCAGAAATGGTCAACTGCACGGGGAACGCATTGGTAGTCGCTGGCTCGTTGCTACGGAATCTGCTAATGAATATCAGTGTAAAGACCTCCAGCAAGATAGCGTAATCCCTGACCATATAAGACGCTCTGCACACAAACCAACGCTAAAAGCACTCAGCTTTTTTTCAGGATGCATGGGGCTCGATTTAGGTCTTGAACAAGTCGGAATCGATGTGATTTTGGCTTGTGAAGTCGATAAAGCTGCACGCATGACGATTGAAGCCAATCGGCCAGATATTGCACTTATTGGAGATATTCGTAATTACTCCGCACGCGAAATTAGAGATAAAGCAGGTTTAAACCTCCAAGAGGATATTGATGTCATTGTTGGTGGTCCACCTTGCCAAGCATTCAGCAGTGCTGGCAAGAGAAAAGGATTTAACGATGAACGTGGTAACGTCTTTCTCACTTTTATTGATCTGATTATCGAACTTCAACCAAAATATGCAGTTATTGAAAATGTCAGAGGATTGCTTTCTGCCCCCCTGGAACATCGACCCCACCATTTAAGAGGAAAAAATCATCCCCCTCTCTCTCAAGCTGAAAAGAGAGGCGGTGCTTTGCTCCACATCACTCAGAAACTTAGAGCAGCAGGCTACAGCTATTCTTTCAATCTATATAATTCTGCCAATTTTGGTTCACCCCAAAGTCGGGAAAGAGTCATCATCATGTGTAGTCGTGATGGGAACAAACTACCTTATCTCACCCCAACACATTCAGAGCAAGGATTGTACAATCTACCACTGTGGAGAACACTGAAAGAAGTAATTGAAGATTTACCTCAAGATAAGCATCACTTTGTCAAATTCCCAGAAAAACGTCTTAAGTATTACAAGCTACTCAAGGCAGGTCAATACTGGCGGGATTTACCCAAAGAACTACACCAAGCGGCACTCGGTGCCTCCTATTATGCAGGAGGAGGAAAAACTGGGTTTTATCGGAGGCTAGCATGGAATAAACCTTCCCCAACGCTCTTAACTCATCCAGCAATGCCAGCTACTGATTTAGCACATCCTGAGGCAAACCGGCCGCTTAGCATTGAGGAATATAAACGAATCCAAGAGTTTCCTGATGACTGGATCATTACAGGTACATTGCTAAATCAGTATCGCCAAGTTGGAAATGCTGTTCCCTCTTCTTTAGGCCGGGCAATTGGTCAAACGTTGTTAAATCACTTGCATGGTACTCACGGAGAATCATGGCCAGATTTCCCTTATTCTCGGTATTCAAAAACGGATGATCAAAGCTGGGAGGTAGAAGTTATCAACCAGTCCTCTAAACAAACTAAGCGGGCTAAGCAACTGTCATTGTTTTAAGCGTCAGAGGGTGATCACTTGACTCGCTATGGTTGAATGTCCATATCTGAGAGGGTGACAAAGAGGGTCAAAAGCTTTGTGTAGCAAGGAATATAGACTAAGGAGGCAAAAAAAGATAGGTCAATATTAGTGCAAGTGACCTATCCAAACAAAATGATAGCTAAAGAGTACCA
>JAAHHN010000173.1 GCA_010672165.1 Spirulina sp. SIO3F2
TGTCAGATGATCTCGCCCAGTGCATCACAACCGAACCCGAGACCCCCCTAGCCTCAGGCTTCTACCTCAGCACACAATTGGTCTTTGCAGACCAAACCCAAACCCTGACCCTTCCCCTGACCGCCTCATCCCAATCCGAATCAAAAGTAGCGTCTTCTACCCCAACACTCAACACCCCAAAAACCCCAACACCTAACACCCTAAGCCCAACACCCACTCCAGAAACTCCCCCTTCATCCTCCAGTACCACTACATCTACAGACGATGCCATCACCTGGTTAGACCTCAACAAAACCCTTGGCCCCCTCTCCCTGCAACAGGTGGGCCTCCAGTTTGCCGACTCTGAACTTTGGGTCTTTCTCAACGCCTCCCTCTCCCTCGGTGGCATCACCCTTGCCTGTAATAACCTGGGCGTCGGCAATCCCCTAAATTCCTTTAGCCCTAAATTCCGCCTCGATGGTCTTTCCCTGGCCTATAGCAGTGGTAGCGATTTGGAAATTGGTGGCGCGTTCCTCCGCAAAACCTATAACCCAGGTACACCGAAGGAATATGACGAATACAGCGGTGCTGCCCTTCTGGGCATCAACCTCAAAGGCAAAAAGTTAGGCCTCACAGCCATTGGTTCCTATACCGAAATTAATGGGCAAGCCTCGCTGTTTATCTTTGCCCTCCTGGAATACCCCCTCGGCGGCCCACCGTTTTTATTTGTCACGGGTTTGGCAGCAGGCTTCGGCTATAACCGACGTTTAAACCCGCCCGAAACTCCAGCCGCAGTTGAACGTTTTCCCTTGGTCAAGCTGGCGATGGGCAATAGCACAAAGGGTGGCGATCCTCTAAGCATTTTAGCTACCCTTGGCCCCTACCTAGAACCGGCAGCAGGTGAATTGTTTTTTGCTGTGGGCATTAAATTCACCTCCTTTGAATTGGTTAAAGGTTTTTTGCTGCTGATTGTTAAGTTGGGCCGACGCACAGAAATTCATCTCCTGGGACTAGCGAACCTCGTGGCCCCTCCAGATGTATCTGCGCTGGGGATTGACCCGGTTGCTGAAGCTAAGCTGGCCCTCCGGGCTGTGTTTATTCCGGAGACGGGTGAACTCAAAGTTGAAGCCGTTCTGACGGAAGGCTCCTACATTCTGGCGAAGGACTGCAAACTGAGCGGGGGCTTTGCTTTCTACAGTTGGTTTGCAGGTGAACATGAAGACGACTTTGTTCTAACGCTGGGGGGCTATCATCCTAAATTCCGTGTGCCAAGCCATTATCCCCAAGTGCCACGCCTAAAGCTAGAGTGGAAGCTGGATAATAATCTGTCGGTTAAAGGAGAGGGCTACTTTGCCTTGACCGCCACTGCCCTGATGGCCGGTGGTCTCCTCGAAGCAACCTATTGCAAAGGGGATATCAAAGCATCCTTTAAACTAGATGCCCACTTCCTCATCGCTTGGCAGCCCTTCTACTACCAAGCGAGTATCGCCATAGAAATCAGTGCCTCCGCCAAAATTTTAGGCGCAACGATTTCGGTCAATCTAGGGGCAACGATTCAAATTTGGGGGCCACCCTTCTCGGGTCAAGCGAGCCTCAAGATTGGCCCGGTTTCCGTCACCATTCGCTTCGGCAGCTCCTCTAAACCGAAACCGACTCCTCTTGACTGGGATAAATTCAAAGGCTCTCTACTCCCTGCAAAGAATGAAGTATGTAGTATTTCTGCCACCAATGGCCTCATCCGCACGATCGAAATAGGGGCGGAAGAGGAATGGATTATCAATCCCAAGGAATTTGCTATTATCACCAACTCAGCGATCCCAGCCACAAAAACGAATATCAATTTTCCTGCTCAATCCAATAGAGCTGCAACAGCAATTGCCAAAGAGAGCTGGAATCAGGATATTGGGATTCCTGCCATGGGTTTACCTGCCTCCAAGTTAGAAATTACTCACACCATTGAAATCAAGATCGACAATCGAGTTGTTAACAATGAGTTTTCCTTTGAGCCGATTTTCAAACGTGTGCCTACAGCACTTTGGGGCAAAGTCCCCATGCCCAAGCCCCCTAACAAAGAAGACTTTGTTTTTATTCCCGATGACCCTAACGCCGCACGCTTTGTTGAGAATGCCCTCTGTGGTTTTGAAATCAAACCCGCTCAACCTCCAGCAGCCAGTGAGAGTCAGTCCATTGACTATAAAAAACTAATTTTCGATAGCGCGATTCTGGGTGGGAGCTATCAATGGCAAGCTATTGAGTTTAGCCAGCCTGATGTTGAGCAGAACAGGCAAACTTCAGCCCTAGAACAGGTGCTCAATAATGCTCAACGTACCCAACTGTTGCAAGATTTAGGATTTTCTGAGGCAGACATCACTGTTGATGATGCACTAGTGGCTGAATTCTTAGGTGAGCCGCTATTAGTGAATTCCCACTAAACATAAATTTTCTTGAATTCCAACCTGATCTCGATAGCCTTGATTCTAATGGAAACCACTACAGAACACACATTAAATAGAGAAGACACACAGAAAAATCAAGTCCAATTTATGGACTATCATCGTCCAACATTGCGATCGGGAACTTACAAGATTGAAGTGAGCCAGACGGTCAAAATAAGCCAGCAAGAAAAGAAATCTCCATTTACAACTCAGCGCACATTTCATATTCAAGGAGAACAATTTTCCCTCAATCCCCAAACTCTCTATAGCGTCTTCCCCCCCGCGAATAGCAACGGCAGCTATAGCAACGTGCTCCCCCATATCATCCTTAAACGCAGTACCCTGCCTTGGGAGCGTACAGTTGCAGCAGATTATGATGCTGCTCAACAACAATTTCCGAAGTCGCCTTGGCTTGCCCTCCTCCTTTTCCATGCAGACGAAATTGGCAAGTCTGAATTAATTGATCGAGAGCCACTTTTTCAGGAGTCTTGCCTAGACCCGAATGATAAAATTTCAGTTTTAACTATTCCAACTGATCTGCTTAATGAGTTATTACCAACCCGCAAAGAGCTTCAGTTATTAACCCATGTTCGTAAAGGTCTGCATGAAGATGGTTCCGAAGTTGAGCTGGCGGTGATGATGAGTAACCGTTTACCCAAGCGTGGTCAAGTCAATACGGCTCATCTAGTCTCTCTAGAAAACATTTGGACGGATTTAGACTCAGCCGTCACTCAACTCGTTTCTTTGCATAGCTGGGGGTTTACTTGTGACGAACGGACAGATGGTGATAGCCAGTTTCAGGTACTCTTAACCAACCTCACATCTGGAACCCTTAAACTCCCGGACAAAGGAAATTCAGCAGATGTATATCTCCAAAAGGGATTTGTGCCTCTCAAGCATAACCTCCGTAACACCCAAAAAACTATCTCTTGGTACCATGGGCCATTTGTGCCCGGAAATCAAATCAATTCCCCAACATTCAGCTTTCCTGTTCACTCCGCTGACCAACTGCTGATTCTTGATCAGAGCTATGGTTTGCTCGATGCTAGCTATGCTGCGGCCTGGCAACTTGGGCGACTGCTTGCGTTACAGGATCAATCTTTTGCTATCAGCCTTTATAACTGGAAGCGGCAATGTTTGCAAACTTCTCGGCAGTCTTCAACCGTTAGTAATTTGCAATTGCTACTGAATCAGCAAAATGTTGGGAATAATCCAGTTCCACAGGTAGTGAGTCAATGGTTTCAAGATGTTAGCCTGCTCAAAAACATCCCATTTAACTATCTAGTCCCTGATCCATCCCTATTGCCAGAAGAATCAATCCGATTTTTTGGAGTGGATCAAAGTTGGTTGGCATGTCTTATGGATGGTGCATTTGGGTTAGGACGAGTTGCTAATGATCAGTCGGGCCTTTATCAGCAGTGCAAACAAGTGACTATTCCAGAAAACCATTCAGTAATAACAGGATTTTTATTGCGCTCTCAATTGATTACAGATTACCCGAGTCTGGTTATTGAAGGTTATGGAAAAGATGGGATTCTAGACCAGATTCGAATGGAGAGATTATCAAATACTGTTGTAATCTGTTTATTTGCAGGTGGGCTACAATCAGTGAAATTCCATCAAAAGGCTGAGACCTTGCATTTTGGTTTTGAGGCGTCAAATGCTCAACTCTCAATTAAGCTGCGTGATTTCTCTACTGGGGAATTGCTTGAAAATCAATCCCTTCACCTCACTCAAGAACATTGGCAGAATCAAGATTTTTGCATCATTAATTGGTCTAAGGTCGTAGAAAGTCTTAAGCATAAGCTGGACACATTTACTGAACTCACGGCTTCACAGTTTGCAATGCAGTTAGTTGAAGGCAGTCCAGTAGTTCAGTTTGAGCTGAAGTAGTTAACCAGTTGATTGATTGCCAGACTTTCTTCTGTTTCCAAAATAGAGTAGTTACCAAGGACTCCCCACGAGCGTAAACCCACTCCAATAAAAGGGATGAGCAAGATCAAGCTGCGCATAACGGTTGAGATCGGACGATCGCCCCTCCACACCCGCTAAAACATCCTGAACCGTAACGTCTCCTCCCAACAACGCCAACTGCGCCTGACGCAGTGCCTCCGCCTTAATTGGCACATCCGGATCGCCCAACTGCCCATAGAGTTGATTCATCAACGCCAACGTCCCCACATCCGACACCTGCCACAAACTCGCCAGTGCTGACTTTGCCCCGGTTTGCACCGCCAAGCCCGCAAACCCCAGTTCCGCTTGGGCATCTCCCAAAGCGGTTTCGCAAGCACTGAGCACCAACAGTTCTACCTGGGGTTGCTGATACCAGCCCAGCGATCGCAACTCCTCCATCCCCACAGCGTCTTGCCAAAACTGGATATAGGACTCGTCCGCGTTGCCTGCCTGGAACTTGGCATGGGTGGCTAGGTGGACAATTTGATGGTTAGACTTCTGGCTGTGGGTCTGGAGATTGGCGAACGTGAAGGTTTCGTTGAGGAACGGTTGGCTGATGGTAGCGCGGGTGTTGGCGATCGCTTCTAACTCCAACGGCACAGCAGGCAGGGGTTCGAGTGTTTGGAACTTCGATGCACCCATCGCTAGCACGGGGGAATTTTCCAGGGAGCGGTATTCATTATTGGTGAGACTCACACTGGGGATCATCCCCAGGCTGTATTGCTCCACCAGGAATTTATTGCCATCATGCAGTGCTGCCATCGGAATCGATCGCAGCCCCGAACTCATCGCAAATATCAACGTATCGATGTTGTAGCTTGCGAGTTCATCTTGAATTGGCGCGATCAGCCAACGATGGAGCTGTTGGGCTGAATCATGGTAGCTGGGGCTGATGCGGCTGAGTTGGCGGCGGAAGCGACGCACTGTGCTGTGTAATTGGCTGGCGGGGGCTGCGGGGATAATCTTGCGAATAATGGGTTCATCATGGGGTGTAATCAGCAGCAGTTCTAGCGCTTCGGGATAGCTCAATGCATAGATAATTACAGAGCGGGTTCCCGTTTGCTGCTCAATGTCTTTGAGCATGTTTCGGATGCTGGCAAGGGTTACTTCTTCTTCCTCGGTCTCCAGTTCTTCTTCAAAATAGTCTTCATATTCCTCTTCGAGCAGTTCATCAATCGTGCTGATATCGACGCCTAGCTCAGGGAGTTGCAAACTTCCGATAATATTAGTCGGCTCACCAGGAATATCCCAGGCAAACTTACCCGCTTCGTAGTCGATCGTAGTTTGGGCACCCAGTTGATTGCCGATGATTTTGACAAAGAGTTCACTCGGGCTTTGATCGTAAAACTCTAGCGCTGGTGGATTAGAACCTAGGGAGGGCAAGGTCAACGCAACAGGTGCATCCGTAGAGAGGATTTGGATATTACCTTGAATAAAGTCGTAGAGAAAAGACTGGATGAGGTCAAGGTTTTGAAGCGTACCTGTTCCTGTACTTAAGCGACCCGCACTCCCGTTAACGCTGGCATCCCCAACGGTAAATGGAACCACACCTAAGCCCCCATGCCGAATCGTGATTGCCCCTCCACCATTACTACCCGCTGTGGAAATGCTCACATTATTGGTGTCAAAGAGACCTGTACTTGTTTGGGTCAGGCGAATCAGACTGGTGGATTCTAAGTTCACATTGCCGCCCGTCCCGCCAAATGATTCTGCAAAGATGCTGCCGATGGTGGTTGCGCCCTGGGCAGTAATAGAGACATTGCCACCATTACCGTTGTTGCCATTGGCGTTGATCAGGCCGCTGCTGCCCCCGAAGGTGGTCGTGGCGATGCCCCCGGTACTGGTGATAGTGACATTGCCCGCATTGCCATTGAGTCCAGCGGAGACCAGGTTGCGCAAGTTGAGGTCAACCCCCGCGATAATCGTGATATCACCACCTGTGGGGCCACTACTGGAAATGGTGGCATCCACCGTAACGGCATTGACATTCTGAGTGGCATTAATGGCAACGTTACCCCCATTGGACTGGAGGGGAACGGAGAGATTCACATTCTGCCCTGAGAGCAAAATATCTGAGTTATTGTATTTGGCTTGGATGGAATCGGTTAAATCAAGGTCGCCGCTGCTTGTGATTGAAATGGCATTAGCAAGGCCTGACAAATAAACCCCTGAACTTTGGGGATATTGCAGGGCTTGGTTATTACTCAAGGTTGTATCAATCAGTTGAATGTCTCCCCCGCTGGAGAGTCCGCCCCCTCTTTGGTCTGCAATATTACCCGAAAGCGTAGACTGGGTCACTGTTACTGTTCCATTATTCAACAAGTCAATTCCTCCGCCTGTATGACCCGCTGAATTATCGGAAAGTGTGGAATTATTTACCATTGCTGTTCCATCATTGTCAAAGTCAATCCCTCCGCCAGTAAGACCTGCCGAATTACCCGAAATAGTGGAATTGTTTACCGTTACTGTTCCATTGTCCAAAAAATTGATCCCACCACCCTCATCACCTGCCGAATTACCCGAAAGCGTGGAATTACTTACCGTTACTGTTCCATTGTCCAAAAAGTTAACCCCTCCACCTTCCTTACCTGCTGAATTACCAGAAAGTGTGGAATTATTCACCGTTGCTGTTCCATAATCTCGAAAGCCAATCCCCCCACCAACAAGATTTGTCGAATTATCTGAAAGAGTGGAATTGTTTACTGTTGCTGTTCCATTGTCACCAAGACGAATCCCTCCGCCAATACGACCTGCTGAATTATCCAAAAGAGTGGAGTTGTTTATCGTTAATTTTCCATTATTGTTTAAGTAAATCGCACCACCATCGTCACCTGAAGAATTGCCCGAAAGAGTGGAATTACTTACTGTTAAAATTCCATTATTGCTCAATCGAATCCCTGCACCATTGTCATCTGTAGAATTGCCAGAAATAATAGAGCTAGTCACCGTCACTGTTCCATTGTCCCTCAATCGAATTCCTGCACCATCATCACCTGAGGAATTGCCAGAAATAGTAGAACTAGTCACCGTTACTGTTCCATTGTCCAAAAAGCGAATCGCGCCCCCATGCCCCCTTGTGGAGTTACCAGAAATCGTAGAATTTTCCACTGTCATCACGCCATTGTCATTCAGACGAATTCCTCCACTCGTGCCATTGGAAGAATTGCCAGAAATCGTGGAATTTATGATTTGAACTGTCCCATTATTTCTAAGGCGAACCCCACCACCATTGACGCCAGCAGAATTATTAGAAATAGTGGAGTTGTTTACCGTTAAAATGCCTATCTCCTTAAAGCGAACCCCACCCCCATCAACACGTGCAGAATTATTGGAAATCGTGGAATTGGTCATCACTACTCTTCCCCTATCATTAAAGCGAATTCCGCCACCATCAACACGTGCGGAATTACCTGAAATAGTAGCATCGGTCATCTGGACTCTTCCTCTACCCCTAAAGTAAACCCCGCCACCATCATCCCGTGAAGAATTGTCGGAAATAGTGGAGTTGGTCACCGTTAAAAATCCATTATTCCTAAAGCGAATTCCGCCACCATTACCCCGTGCAAAATTGCCGGAAATAGTAGAGTTGGTCACCGTTGCTGCTTGACTATCATTAAGGCGAATCCCACCACCATCACCCCGTGCAAAATTGTCTGAAATGGTGGAATTGCTTAGGATGATGTCTCCGTCATTGCGAATTCCGCCACCAGCATTATTGGCAGAATTGTCCGAAACAGTCGTATTTTCCAAGGTCAATGTGCCACTGCCCGAGTGAAAGATCCCACCACCAGTGCTACCTGAACTGCCATTGCGAATCGTTAGATTTTGAATCGTGGCATTGTTGGCAGAGATATTGAAAATTCTGCCAGAGCCCCCCCCGTCTAAGATCAGGCTATTTTGTCCCGGCCCAGCCAAGGTTAAATTGTCTGTTGTCCAAGCAATTGCTGCGCCAATATCAATTTGCCCGGTCAGCCCTGGCGCAAAGTTAATGTCATCGCCGTCTGCAACTGCCGCAGTCCAAAAACTGCCCGCTCCCCCTGTGCCTGTCAATGCATCGCGCAGTGAGCCTGACCCCGTATCATTCAAGTTCTGCACCGTTCGGGTTGCTAACTTGCCATTCCAATTTGCCAACGTCCCGGTTGTAAAGGGATGACTCGCGTCAATACTGCCAGTGCTACTCTCCAAAACCCAATCCCCGCCATAATTGGCATTGCCTGTTGCATTCACTGAAGCCGCTACGTCTGCTCTCGTTATACTTGCAATGCTGTTAACCAGCGCTTCACCTGTTGCGCCCAACGCTGTAAAGCAACTATAAAGCAGGAGATCGGCGCTCTCGGTCAGAGCCTCTCCCCAGCTTTGCAATTGTGCTGCATAGTCCTCAATATTCTCACTGTGAATCCACTGATTCCCCAACCAGAAATTTCCTTGATTTCCCTCCACCACAATTGCCACCGAATCCAGCTCACCCACTGAATCACTGATCATTGATAACTGCTCACTGATTACTGCAATCCCATTTTCATCCCGTTCAATGATCTGACCAACAGTTCCCGCTGCTGCCCCAAACAGCAATTCTTCTGGGTTATCCGCCCGACGGTCAATAAAAACGGTTTGGTCTGGGTTCTCACCTGTTTCAGAAAAGCGCACCACCCTTGTATCGCCTTGGATTGATGCTGTATCGCTCGCTGAGACTTGACCTGCGGTGTAGAGGTCGATCTGTCGCCCGGAAATGTCACCATCGATCACTACATCGCCTTCAAGATTCTGTAGGGGCAATCCCCCCGTGGTTGCCCCAAACCCAGATGGGGTAGGCACGGGAGCACTACCCCTACCTGAACCCGTCAGCAACTCCGGTAATGTCAACGGATCAATCCCCTCCATCAAAATCACGTCGGTCATCTCCAGACTTAACAAACTCCCCGGTGTATTCAAACGCACCTGTCGCACTCCTGGCACTGCTGCCACTGTTGCTCTCCCACCCGGAGCCAAAATTTGTCCCAAATTCACCACTGTGCCACCACTCAGATGAATCGATTTTCCTTTTTGGACTCGCAGCATTCCTGCATTTACCAAGCCCCCGGGTTGATTCTGTAAAAACCCTAACGTGGTTGGACTACCACTTAAGAGACTGAAGTCATTCGTACCCCAGGCCTTGAAGCACCCATCCTCAAAACAAAGTTGATCTGCTGTCGTCGCAAAGAAGTCACCCCCAATATTGAGCTGGGCATTTGCCCCAAACATAATCCCGGCGGGGTTCATCAGATACAAATTTGGATTGGCTTGAATCAGACCATCAATGATCGAGGCATTGCCCCCAGTGACTCGCCCGAAGATATTGGTAATGTTGGGGTTACTCAAAAAGTTGGCGATCTCGCCTGCCGTTAAACCAAAGTCTTGAAAGGAATGGAAAAGGTTAGCGCCCGTTTGCGTGCCACCCTGGATCTGGTAAGTATTGCCGTCGAGTGTGATAACTGTACCTGTGTCATCAGCAGCAGGCGTAATCGATTGCGCAAGTGCTGGGGCGTTGAAGAGCAGGGCACAGACAACAGTGCCACTGAACCACAGAAGTGATTTGGCCATAGGGATTTCGAGTCAGCATGGTTTTGTGTTGTTGTATCGTAAATACACCTGCTGGCAAGACTGATCCGCCTGTGATCAGTATAGTGCCGCTTTTTGCTGAGGGGATTGTGCTAAATCACTAACCTTAAACTCTGGACTCACCACGGACTGCCGACTAGGGTGAACGCACTCCAATAAAAGGGATGAGCAAGATCCAGTTGCGCATAACGGTTGAGATCGGACGATCGCCCCTCCACACCCGCTAAAACATCCTGAGCCGTAATTTCTCCTCGCAACAGTGAAAGTTGCGCCTGACGCAATGCCTCTGCCTTAATCGGCACATCGGGAGCGCCCAACTGCCCATAGAGTTGATTCATCAGTGCCAACGTCCCCACATCCGAGACCTGCCACAAACTCGCCAGCGCCGACTTGGCCCCGGTTTGCACCGCTAAACCTGCAAACCCCAGTTCCGCCTGGGCATCCCCCAATGCGGTTTCACAGGCGCTGAGTACCAACAGTTCTACCTGCGGCTGTTGATACCAGCCCAGCGATCGCAACGCTGGCAACTTCACTGCATCTTGCCAAAACTGGATATAGGACTCGTCCGCGTTGCCTGCTTGGAACTTAGCATGGGTGGCGAGATGAACAATTTGGTGATGATGATTTTGGCTGTGGGTCTGGAGATTGGCGAACGTGAAGGTCTCGTTGAGGAAAGATTGATTGTTGGCACGGGTGTGGGCGATCGCATCTAATTCCAACGGCACAGCAGGCAGGGGTTCGAGTGCTTGGAACTCCGATGCACCCATTGCTAGCACGGGGGAGTTTTGGAGCGATCGATAATCACTATTAGTCAAACTTACACTCGGAATCATTCCCAAGCTATATTGCTCAATGAGGAATTGGTTGCCATCATGCAGTGCTGCCATCGGAATCGATCGCAGTCCCGAACTCATCGCAAATATCAACGTATCGATGTTGTAGCTCTCCAGTTCATCTTGAATTGGTGCGATCAGCCAACGATGAAGCTGTTGGGCAGAAGCATGATAGGTGGGGCTAATCCGGCCGAGCTGACGGCGGAAGCTCCTTACCGTTTTACGCAGTTGGTTAGCAGGGGCTTCAGGAACAATCTCACGGACAATCGGCTCATCACTGGGCGTAATTAGCAGCAGTTCTAGCGCTTCAGGGTAGCTTAATGCATAGATAATCACCGAGCGATTCCCCGTTTGTTGCTCAATTTCTTGGAGCATTTCTCGAATGCTGGCAAGATTTACGCCCTGCTCAACACCATCAAATTCTTCGCCATAATAGTCTTCATATTCCCCTTCAAGGGCTTCATCAATGGCGCTGATGTTAATCTCGCCCAGATCAATTTCTAAGGTGGGAATGGAAAAGGCTCCGGTGATATCGACAGGCTCACCAGGAATCGTCCACGCGAATTTCCCATCTTCGTAATCGATGGTTGTTTCTGCTCCGAGTTGTTCGCCAATGTGGCTGATAAACAGCTCCATCGGGCTTTGACCGTAGAATTCCAACAAAGGGGGATTGGAACCCAAAGTGGGAAAGAGTAGAGGGGCAGGCTCATCTGTGGAGAGGATTTGAATATTGCCTTGGGTGAAGTTATAGAGAAAGGCTTGAGTGGGGTTGAGGTTTTGGATTACCCCTGTACCTGTGCTTAAGCTACCTGCCGAGCCATTGATGCTCGCATCACCAACGGTAAAAGGAACCAAACCTAAGCCCCCATGCCGAATCGTGATCGCCCCTCCAGACTGGCTGCCTGCGGTAGAGATGCTAACGTTGCTAGTGCCAAAAAGTCCTGTATCGGTTTGCGTGAGACGAATAAAGCGATCGGACGCTAGACTGACAGTTCCCCCCGCCCCACCAAGAGATTCAGCAAAGATATTGCCAATTGTGGTTTCACCTTGGGCTTTAAGCTTGACGTTGCCAGCGTTGCCGTTGTTGCCACTAGCATTGATCAGACCTGAACTACCGCCGAAGGTGGTGGTAGCGATACCGCCAGTGCTGGTGATTGAAATATTTCCGGCATTACCGTTGGTTCCGGCTGAGATTAGGTTGCGTAGATTCAAGTCTGTTCCGGCCAGAATGGTGATATTTCCGCCCGTATCGCCACTGCTGGAAATCGTGGCATCAGAGTTTAGTGCATTGACATTTTGCGTGGCATTAATGTAAATATCCCCTCCAGAAGATTGAATCGGAATCGAAATATTGATATTTGTGCCAGATAAGGAAATAGTAGCATTCGGATCTTTAATCGCAATGGTATCGGTGAGGTTTAAATCGCCATCACTCGATAAATCAATTTGACTGGATTGGGTATAAATGCCATTACTTTCGGTATTTGCTGCTTGGTTACCGCTCAGGGTTGAGTTACTGAGGGAAGTCGTCCCTGAAATGTTAATAATTCCGCCCCCACGGTTCCCTGATGAATTACCAGAAATCGTGGAATTGGAGACCGTTACAGCTCCATTATTATTCAGACGAAGCCCCCCACCATCATTTCCTGATGAGTTACCAGAAATCGTGGAATTGGAGACCACTACAGCTCCATTATTTCTAAAGCGAATTCCCCCAGCATAACCCACTGCCGAATTGCCAGAAATAGTGGAATCGGTAACTGTCACAGCTCCATTATCATTGAGGCGAATCCCTCCAGCATTAGTCCCTGCTGAATTATCAGAAATCGTGGATTTTTTGACGATTAATGCGCCATTATTGCCAAGGTGAATCCCCCCAGCGTCGTCTCCTGCCAAATTACCAGAAATAGTGGAATCAGTGATCGTGACATCGCCATCATTAGTCAAACGAATTCCGCCACCGTCACGGACTGCCGAATTGCCAGAAATAGTGGAGTTGGTCACCGTTACTGTGCCATTGTCATTCAATCGAATTCCCCCGCCATCAACTCCGGCTGAATTACCGGAAATAGTAGAGTCAGTGACTGTTATTGTGCCATTGTCATTCAAGCGAATCCCCCCAGCATTACCCACTGCCGAGTTGCCAGAAATAGTGGAGTTGGTCACCGTTACTGTTGCATCATTGTCAACGTGAATCCCCCCACCGTCATCTCCTGATAAATTCCCAGAAACAGTGGAATTGCTCAAAATCACGTCCCCATTGCTATCAACTCCACCGCCATCCCGTCTGGCGGAATTACTAGAAACAGTGATGCCTTTTAGCGTCAATGTACCCTGACCACTATGGCGGATTCCGCCACCATCCTCGGAGCCTCCGATTGTTCCATTCTGGATTGTGAGGTTTTGAATCGTGGCATTATTTGCAGCGGTATTAAAGACCCGGTCATTGCCATTGCCATCGACAACTACAGTTTGATTCGAGCCGTCAATGGTTACGTTATTCGCCGACCAAGCAATGGCCGAACCTGTCAGCATAATTGTGCCGGACACGGAAAAATTCACTGTATCGCCATCAGCTAGAGCCACCCCGCCAAAACCCGCTGTCCCCGTCAACGCATCCCGCAGGGAACTTGCACCGGCATTATTGAGATTAGTAACAGTACGAATTGCCAGCTTGCCTTGCCAAGCGTTTAACGTCTCAACATTAAATGGATTCCCTGCCTCAATCGTGCCGATAGTTGCTTCTAATTCCCAATCTCCGCCGTAATTTGCACTACTCGTCGCATTCACCGACGCTGCCACATCCACCCCAGTTATCTCTGCAATACTCGCAACCAACGCCTCACCTGTTGTCCCCAACGCCGTAAAGCAACTATAGAGCAAGAGATCGGCGTTCGCTGTCAGCGACGCTCCCCAGCTTTGCAACTGTGCTGCGTAATCCTCAATATTGTCCGCTCGAATCCATTGGTTTCCCAGCCAGAAATTGCCTTGATTCCCCTCCGCAGCGATCGCCACTGACTTCAGCGGTTTACCTATAGATTCACTGATCACAGCTAACTGTTCACTGACCACTGCAACGCCATTCTCGTCTCGCTCAATAATCTGTGTAACGGTTCCTGCTGCTGCCCCAAACAGCAATGCTTCAGGATTATCAGCTCGGGCGTCAATAAAAATTGCCTGCTCTGGATTCTCAACCGATTCCGTAAATCGAATCACACGAGTTTTCCCTTTGACCACGCCAGTTTGTAGGGGTGATACCTGACCCGTAGCATAAAGATCAACCTGCGCACCTTGAACTGTGCCGCCTAACACCACCGTTCCTGACTCAATCACTTTCGTGTCAGTGAGCGTGGGTGCAGTTGCGAGTAACGCTGGCAAATCAAGGGGATTCATCCCTGTGGTTAGGACATCTTGAGAAACTTCTAGACTCAACAAATTTCCGGGTTGAGTTAGTCTGACCTGCCGTTCACCAGGGATCGCAGCAATGGTTGCATTGCCCCCGGGTGCAATCACCTCCCCTAGGTTCACTACCGTACCACCGCTCAAGTGAATGGATTTTCCTTTGAGTACTTCTAAGGTTCCTTCATTCACCAAACCCCCGGGTTGACGCTGCAAAAAGCCCAACGTGGTGGGATTTCCGTTGAGAACCGTAAAGTTATTCACACCCCAAGTATTAAAACAGCCCCCCTCAAAACACATCTGATCGGCTGTGGTGGCAAAGAAATCCCCCCCCACATTGAGGCTTGCGTTGGTTCCAAACACAATCCCGGCTGGGTTCATTAAATATAGATTCGGATTGGCCTGAATCAGCCCATCAATAATTGAGGCGTTGCCGCCAACCACACGCCCAAAAATATTGCTGATATCTGAGTTGCTGAAGAAATTGGCGATCGCGCCGCTGCTCAGCCCAAACGCTTGAAAGGAATGGAAGAGGTTCGCTCCGGTTTGGGTTCCACCCTGAATTTGGTAACTGTTGCCATCAATCGTAACCACAGTTCCTGTACCATCCGGAGCAGCGGTGATGGATTGGGCAAGGGCTGGAATCGGTAGAGCCAAAGCAATGGAAATTGCCCCGCCAACCCATAATGGAAAGTTCAGCATGGTGGCAGTGTGAGGATTTTTTTGCCGTGAGTGAAAAATGCAACTTCGTCCAGTATAGTGGCGGAATTCTGGATGTCACAGTTGAGGGGTGTTAAGTAACCACATTTTGGGGATTTAGGGATAGTTCCCCAAACCCTACACCTCAAACTCTAATTTCCTCACCACGGACTGCCCACCAACGTAAAGGCACTCCAATAAAAGGGATGGGTCAAATCTGTATCTGCATATCGTGCCAATTCTGGCGTTAAGGGCATACCATTCATTTCCCCACTGGCGAGGGATGCGTCCCCTCGCAGCAGCGCTAACTGTGCTTGCCGCAATGCCTCCGCTTTGATCGTCACGGCTGGATCGCCCAACTGCCCATAGAACTGATTCATCAGCGCCAACGTGCCCAGGTCTGAGACTTGCCATAAACTTGCCAGCGCTGACTTCACCC
>JAAHHN010000174.1 GCA_010672165.1 Spirulina sp. SIO3F2
CCGGGGGGTTAAGAAAAAACGTCCTCCTCTCATTGTTGACCCTAGGCATCGACACCTCTCTACTGCCCGGAAGTTACAGGAGTATGCAAACTGATAGTAGACCTTCTCTTCAAGTTGAAAGGGCTGGGTGGGCATTGCCCACCAGATATGGATTTTGAGCGATCACAAGGCGAGCATCATTCTTACTCTATACAAAACGGATTTGGTATGACACGCCCTATAGCTTTGGCTTACCAATTGGGCTGATGGCGAATTAGACTCAAAAACTCTTCACGGGTCTTTTGGTCTTCTTGGAAGCTGCCTAGCATGGCACTGGTAACGGTCCAAGATCCCGGTTTTTGCACCCCACGCATCACCATGCACATATGGCTGGCTTCCATCACCACGGCTACCCCTTGAGGGTCGAGGATTTCTTGCACAGCTTCAGCAATTTGGCGAGTTAGGCGCTCTTGCACCTGTAGGCGTCGGGCATACATCTCCACAATGCGGGCCAGCTTACTGAGTCCCACCACTTTTTGATTGGGAATGTAGGCTACATGAGCTTTGCCCATAAAGGGCAACATATGATGTTCACACAGGCTAAAGACATCGATATCGCGCACCAACACCATCTCGTTGTGCCCTTCATCAAAGATCGCACCATTAACGAGTTTTTCCAAAGACTGATTGTAGCCTTGGGTTAGAAACTGCATGGCTTCCGCAACGCGCTTGGGGGTCTTGAGCAGGCCCTCACGCTCTGGGTCTTCGCCCACGCCAATCAGTAAATCGCGGACAGCCGACATCATGGTCTCTTTTGCAGCGTCGTCGGTGGGGCTTAGCTTTGCTTCTTGGCCATCATGGGTATTGCGATCCGGACGAGTTGTCAGCGGACTCTTCCCGTTGCCATTGAGAGTGGGCGATTTCACAGAGCCATTAGAAGTCGTAAGTGTCATAGGAGAGGTGTTAGGAGTTGAATTAAGGTGGACGAAAAACTGCTGTAGCGGTCTAACAATGCATTAGAGTGCCCCAGTACTGGGCATCAAGGTGATGTCCTCAACCACAGCCTGCTCTGGTAATAGCACGGTATGCAAAATAGATTGAGCCACAATTTCTGGAGTCAGCATGGCAGCACGATTGAAGTCAGCTTGCACGGTGTCAGTGTCCCAAATAGGAGTGTTGACGGCCCCTGGGCAAAAGGCAACCACACGAATCCCGTTGGCCCGCTCTTCGGCGGCGAGCGTTTTAGAAAACGCGACTAAACCAGCTTTGCTGACGCTATAAGCCCCCCAGCCAGGAAAAGGGGTTTTGGCAGCGATCGACGCAACATTGATTATGATGCCCTTGTGGCGATCACGCATGTGAAACAGGACACCTAATGTACATTCAAGAGCACTGGTAAGATTGAGATCAAGCACCTGTTGCCAATCTTGCAGTGGGGTATCACTCAAGAAACCCGTATACCCCATACCCGCGTTGTTCACTAGAATGTCGATTGGTTGGAAGTCTGCGACCACCGCAGTGATTGCTTGGCGTATAGCTGGGAGATTGGCTAAGTCTATAGGGTAGGCCTTTGCTTGCCCCCCAAGAGCTTGAATTTCTGCCGCCACGGTCTGGAGTTTGTCAGCGGAACGACTCACCAAGGCGACGTCAATCCCCGCTTGGGCAAAGGCGATCGCGGTCGCTCGACCAATGCCACTACTTGCTCCGGTGACGATCGCTCGCTGTGGAGAAGAGGATGCGCTCATGCAATAGGTCTCAAAGTTTTTTGGCGTTGTTTATGTCCCTAGAGGATGACCCTGGGGTGTATAACCTTTCCTGAAGTATTGAGCAGTCAGAATCTGGCACAATCAACGGCATGAAGCGAGCCCTTCTGGCCCAAGCTAACATCGCAAACGAGAAAATTCAGAATGCGACAATGTACCGATTTTCACTACAGTGACTCTAAATGAAAGGAATGTAAACAAATGTTACCTAACTAGTATACACTGCTCAGTCATTGATTTCGTAGCTCATCGAGAAAACGCATAAAGAGAGGAGATGGGGAATGAACAATACTCAATGACAACTGTAGATGTGTAGATAATCGATGCGATGATTAAGCATGAAAATTGGAGACAAACAACTCAGGGCTGTCATCAGTTAGGGCATGTCGTCAGTCTGACGGGACAAGGGATAGAACGTCTGACACAAAAAATAGGAAAAGGGGTTGTAGTCAGTCATAGAAAGAATTTAAAATCTAACGATGACAGCCCCTATATTTCACCCCATAGAAAAGTGGAGACTCTAATTTTCAATTAACTGATATCGACCCATTGCCCGGAACTTTTGATAACGCAGATTGCGTCGCTCGGCCGGACTGAGATTGAGAAGCTGTTCAAGTCCATCGAGTAACGTCGCTTTGAGCACTGCTGCTGCGGCTAGGGGATCAGCATGAGCCCCACTGGAAGGTTCTGGTAAAATCTCATCCAAAATGCCCAAGTTCTTGAGATCCCAAGCTGTGATCTTTAAGGCAGCTGCAGCTTGGGGCGCTTTGCTGGCATCTTTCCAAAGGATCGCGGCACAAGCCTCTGGTGTAGCAACTGTATACACTGCATGCTCAAACATCAAGAGGCGATCGCCAACCCCAATACCGAGCGCACCACCAGAGCCGCCTTCGCCAATTACAGTACAAAGAATGGGTACGTCGAGGCGAAACATTTCACGCAAATTATAGGCGATCGCTTCCCCTTGGCCGAGCTTTTCGGCATCAACGCCTGCCCAAGCGCCAGGGGTATCGATAAAAGTCAAAATGGGCATGCCAAACTGGTTGGCATGTTCCATCAAACGCATAGCTTTGCGATAGCCGCCTGGTGAGGCCATACCAAAATTCCGGGCCACATTATCTTTGGTGTCTCGCCCTTTCTGATGGCCAAGCATCACCACTGGAATGCCGCCCAAACGTCCCACACCACCGACCATTGCGGGATCATCACTACCGCCGCGATCGCCATGTAACTCAAACCAATCCTCAGTCATGGCTTGAATATAGTCGAGGGTTGAAGGGCGACGGGGGTGTCGTGCCAGTTGAAGTCGTTGCGCTGGGGTCAAGCCATTAAAAATCTCCTGACGAAGCTGCTCTGCTTTCGCTTCAAGCTCAAAAATCTCACTGGAGAGATCGACGTTATTTTCTTGGGCAAGTTCACGGATTTGTTCAATCCGATTCTCTAGGTCGCAGAGGGGTTTTTCAAAATCCAACAGAAAGGAGCGGGTTTTAGTGGCAGGCATGGGCTAGCAAAAGGGAGAAATATATTGAAGACCAGAGGGGCAGGGAGACCCAGCCCCTATATTTAGTTAGAAAGAATATTGAGTAGCAAAGATTTATAGGGTCAGCAGGGGTCGGAAGCCATGCTTAACAGACGCATTACCGATCAACTCCATTTTCTCAACAGTGATTTGATTGCGTCCCCACGAAAAGTTGGTATGCCATTGCTCAAATTCCAGGAGCATCGCCTCTGCAAAACAGGCAAAGAGCTGGCGATCAGGCACATCCATTTCCACAATTTCCATAATCTCCCAGCCAATATCCAGCGAATGCTCCACAATTCCCCCTTTAAGCACATGGATGCCGGGCTGCTGCATTTGAGTATCCAAATTTTTGGGATAGCCCCCATCAATAAGCAAACAGGGGGTTTTAAGTGGAATTTCACCAATATCAACCCCTTTGGGCATACTGGCCACCCAAACCACAATATCGGCCTGAGGCAGCGCCGCATCTAAGCTCAAAATCTTGCCCCGTCCCAATTCGTCTTGGAGGTTCTTCAGGCGCTCTTGGTTGCGCGCGATCAGCAATAGATCTTGCACATCTGTTTTTTTGTCTAGCCAACGACAGACGGCACTGCCAATATCCCCCGTGGCGCCGCACACTGCTACCGTGGATTGGGACAAGTCGATCCCCAGAGTCTCAGACATCGCTTCCACTTGGCGACAAATAATATAAGCGGTGTGGGTATTGCCAGTGGTGAAGCGTGTGAAGTCGAGTTCGACATTGCGGACTTGGCGCTGCTCTTTCAGGTTGAAGTTTTCAAAGATAATTGAAGAAAATCCTCCCAGGGCAGTAATCTGAATATCCTTGCGTTGGGCCAAGGCCATCGCGTTGAGCACTTTACGAATAGCTGTTTTGATCTTGCGTTGAGCCAACATTTCAGGTAGGAAGAAGGACTCGACGTATTTGCCCTCAATGACTTGGCCGGTGGCGCTTTTGACTGTAAATGTATCAACAATCTGTGGTGGAGCAGAGCACCAGAAGTCTAGCCCCTGCTCACCATACTCAATATATCCCCGCTGATGGGCAGCGGTTTTGGCGTGTTCCAGGTTGGTGAGATGACCAATAAGACCAAACATTCTGTGAATCGCTTGCGGTTAAGGCTAGATATGGGTTGATACCCTTGAATTATGAAGAAAAGGTTAAGGGGCCCCCATCATACTACCAAAACAGAATCGTCAACAGTAGCAGCAGTGGAAAACCCGCAAATTAGCTTGGATTTGACCATTTTGCGATGAAACCGTGGGTCATGTCCACAATGCTCATTGCAGCCCGCCATAAGAATCTGGGGTAATGAATCACCCATAATGTGAGTGTTCACTACCCCAAAACGATTCCCCTAGCAGAAAAACCTAAGCTGACCAGGCTTTAGGTTGATTAGGCAGCAGCCAAACCATGGGAGGACATTCTCATGATCTCGCCGGTTTTGAAGCCGATGTTAGCGAGAGCTTCACCATAACTGGTCATGAAATCTTCAATTAATGCTTCCTTTTCCATCTCCAGGGCGGCGGCATCCTCTTCAACCTGGTTGAGCATCTTCCAGATCAAGGGAAGATTCGCTTTGTTGGCTTCTTCGAGTTCTGCTTTCGCTGTCGCAAAGTTTTCACCGAGCCAGACTTCCCCGAAGTTGAGGTGTTTGTACTCGTCTTTGACAACCCCTTCCGTGATCTTGCGAGCAAAGGAATCTGCCACTGGGATGTAAATGTTGTAGGCTGCGATCGCAAACGCTTCGATGATCAGAGACTGGATCAAGAAACAAGTCACCACTTTGCCTTCCTTATAGGCAGTTTGAAAATTCCCATGCAGTTGAGCAAAATACGCTTTGGCAAACTCCATATCGGGGGTCACGCTAAGGTTAGCACCACAGCGCTGGAACCCTTTCATATGGCGCTTCTCCATTTTGGCAAGCTTCACCAACTCCTCTTTGCTCTCAGGAAGCAACTCACCAATGGCCAGGTAGTTGTCATAGGCTTCTTGCTCGCCCTCAATGACAATGGCGTTAATTCTGCTGTAGGCGTCTTTATAAGCTGCTGTTGTGAACTGGGGTTCAATGGCAGTGGCTTTCGATTTAGCGGCTTTGGAGTCAGCGACTTTAGGGTCAGCGGCTACTGTCGGCATAGGTGGGTCTTCTCCTAAGATTTTGATGTTATGGTTCAACCCATCGTAGCGTTTGCAGCTAGTCAGGGAACAAGGGCTACGGTTAACTAAGCATGATTGAGATGCTGAATCTAAATCACACTTTAATGTAACAGGTTCTTCACGCTTGCATGAGCGTATCGAGTCTACTTTAGCAACTAAAATGTTGCATAAGCTGAAGTAATATTGCGTTTGACCTCGAAACGCCTACGCTGATGCATCAATCATGCCCTCCTCAATTGTCCAAGATCCGCCTTTTGCTCCTGCTCATGGGTGTGGTGCTGGTGCTCTTGCTGTTGGGGCTGATGGCACAAACCTCACTCCAAACTCCAACGGGTCAATGGACGGGACAATACTACCCACAAGCTTGACGGCAAGGGGCTTTGGGTTGGGCGTTACTGAACTCGGTCGTTGTTGCTTTAGGGGTCACACTGTTGCAGGTAGGCACGTCCGCGATCGCGGGCTATGCCCTAGCTCGCTTAGCCTTTCGGGGACGTGTGGTTAATGGTCTCAACCCTCGTTATCCCGCTCCAGCTATTGGTCATTCTCATTTTTCTTGTACTCAAATGGGGACACCTCCTTAACACCTATAGTGCGCTGATTCTGCCCACTGCGGCCAGTGGCTACAGTATTTTCTGGATGCATCAATTTTTCGAGGGGCTACCCGTAAACTTAGAAGAAGCTGCTGCTCTTGATGGTGCATCTCGGTGGCAATTTTGCATTTAATTTTGCTTCCCCTCGTGCGACAATCGCTCGCCACGCTCAGCTTCATCACCTTTGTCACGGAATGGAATGACCTCTTCAAACCCCTAATTTTTATAACTCGTCCAGAACTCCGTACCGCTCAACTTGCTTTGGCTAGCCTCCAAGAACAATTCACGAACGACTGGTCGCTGATGATGGCAGCAGCAACACTAGTGACAATACCAATATTGGGCGTTTTTATATTGATTCAGCGACAGTTGCTGCGCTGCACCAGCACAACAGGCTTAAAAGATTAAGTATTGTTGTGTAGGGGCTGAGTGCTCTGGAAATAAAGTTTCACTACATTCGCTTTTGGCGTAATTTGCTAGAGCTGTTAAACATAGATGGGTATGTCGCAGAACTTAACACTCACGCTGTACTGAGTCTTCCGACTCATCTAAGCCGTCAAACTCCGGATGGCATAGCCTAAAACAACACCAATCGCCATGGCCCAGACTTGACCTGAAGCAATAAAATTCTGAAATGCGGCTTGTATTTGCCCTAATACATTGGGATCACTTACGGTCTGGGCCAATAGCTCTGAAGGCATCAAATTTGCTGTGGCTAGAAACAATTCATTCATCACAAAACTCACTCTTGGGTCATCATTAGCCGCATTGTATCGGGATTTAACCGTTGTATCTAGGGGCTGTCGTCAGTTAGATTTAAAACTTTTGCGATGACTGACTTACAGCCCCTTTTCCTATTTTTGGGGTCGGGCGCTCTATCCCTTGTCCTGTCAGACTTCTGGGGTTAACTAACGACACGCCCTATTACCGAGACATTAAGAAAATGAGTGATTGTTTTTGATCACAAAAACCAGGCCTAAATGCTTAAGCCTGGTTTTTCGAATATAACTCAATCGAGAAAATCGATGGCTAGGAAAAACCTACCAAAGCCCTTGAATGGGTGCAGGAGCAGGGGCTGCTGTTGTACGGGGAGGGAGGGTTACCGCCGGGCTAGACTGACCAAGTTGAGCAAAAACTGCATCGGTACGACTGGTCACTTCCGGCTCATACTCGGTGTAGAGCACACCATAGTGACGGAAGTTGTCACAAGCAGGGTTGACGTTGTTGAGGCAAGCGAAACCACTGGGTGCGCCACCATTGTCATACTCTGCATCAGGGATCTTATGGTTATCCGGCACTACATACGGATCTTCTCCACAGTTTTCGCTGGGGTTGTTGGTGCAGATAAAGCTGGCATCATAAGAAAGACCATCGCAAGCCAAGTCATAGGCGATGTTCTCAGCAGTAATGGGGTCGAAACCCTCTGTAGAAAAGGAATAACCATCACCACAGAGGTGGCCATCAGCAAGCAGTAGCGGAGCTTGTGATTGCGCCTGAGCATGGGGGGCAGCAAGCGCCAAACTAAGGCTGGCAAGACCAGCAAGACCAAGGAATGATTTGATTTGCATTGTCATCTGGGTTTGTTCCAAAGGGTGGAAAATTAGCAGGCACTATCCCTGCATTAAGCACCCAGTATAGTGCTTGTTCCTCGAAAGTGAGCGAGATTTTAGCAACTCTCAACGTCTGTTTATTAATCAGCAGTATTATCTGACAGTGGCGAAATAATCCGACAGAGTACTAATAGCCGTAGAATACTTTTTTCCTACTTGATCCACTCACGCTGTCAAGGGGCATCCAGCTGGAAAATAAAGGTGACTTTATCTTCCTTGCCAAGGGCAATGCGATCGCCTGGACGCAGACGATGACGATTCCCTGGCATCAACGGGGTGTGATTAACATAGGTACCATTTGAGCTGCCCATGTCTTCAAGGTAATAAGCATCACCTTCGACACGGAGATCAGCATGAACGCGCGAGACGATCGCTGAATCAGGAAATCCTGACACATCAAGATCAGGGGCGACTGGGCCACCAGGCTTGCCAATATGCACAATCCCCACTGTGGAGGATAGGGGGATGACCGTGTTGGTCTGCACGTGGAGTAGGGTTGCGGTTTGACTTTGTAGCTGAGTGGCAACAACCCCTGCTTGGGGTGAATTAGGTAAATTGACTGGAATTGCAACACTTTCTGACTCGTTGGGGGGAGTATAAGCAGTGCTCCCCACTTCACCTTCCATCCCGTAAAAAACCTCCTCCTCAATTGAGGTGGGTTGGATTGCTTGTTGAAGATCAAACCCACATTGTCCACAAAAGCTCGCATCTGATTGAATCTGAGCACCACAGTTCGGGCAAGCAATGAGGGATGGCAAGGGAGTATAACAGGCTTCGCATTGCGCTGCCCCTTCTGGGTTTTGGTGGTTGCAATTGGGACAAGCAATCATAGCTTTAGATATATTGAGTAGTTCTTGTTCGCGCTCGTTCTCTATCAATAATAGATTCAGTGGCGGAGTCTGACGTTCCCAATAAGAGAATTCCCCAATTGCTGCTGTTTGCTGATGATGTTAAGTCCTCTGTATCCCCTAAGTATTGCCCCGATGATGGATCGTACCGATCGCCATTATCGTTATTTCATGCGGCAAATTACCCGCCGCACCTTGCTCTACACCGAAATGGTGACCACCGCTGCAATTTTGCATGGCGATCGCACCAAGCTTCTTGATTTCGATCCCGCCGAACATCCTCTAGTGCTCCAGTTGGGGGGAGATAATCCGAAAGCGCTGGCTGACTGTGCCCGCATCGCTCAAGATTGGGGCTATGACGCCGTGAATTTAAATGTAGGGTGTCCCAGCAGCCGGGTACAGAGTGGCAATTTTGGCGCTTGCTTGATGTTGCAACCCGAGCGGGTTGCCCAAGCGGTTGCGGCGATGCGCCAAGCTGTCCAAATTCCTGTGACGGTCAAACACCGCTTGGGTGTTGATGAACAAGAGAGCTATGAAGAGCTGGCAAAGTTTGTGGCGATCGTCAGTACCGCTGGCTGTACCCATTTCATTGTTCATGCGCGTAAAGCTTGGCTTCAGGGTCTAAGCCCCAAAGAAAATCGTACAATTCCCCCCTTACGCTACGACTGGGTGCATCAGCTTAAACAAGAGTTTCCCAAACTCACGATCGAGATCAATGGTGGAATTACAGATTGGAGACAGATTACAGCACAACTGGCCCATGTAGATGCAGTAATGATTGGTCGTGCTGCCTACGACAACCCCTATCTGTTTGCCCAAGCTGATCAGACGGTTTACATCACTCCTGAGCCAATCCCCTCTCGTAGGCAAGTCGTCGAGCGCATGTACCCCTATGTTGAGCATTGGGTAGCCCAAGGGGGACGACTCGGCAGCATCACCCGCCATATGCTTCAGCTTTTTGCTGGTCAACCCGGGACAAAAGCCTGGAAGCGCCACATCACAGAACAGGCTTATCAGCCCGGTGCAGGAGTCGAAGTCCTCCAAGGTGCATTAGAGCAATTGCACCAACATTCACCCGATATTATCGTCAGTTAAAACCAGAAGTCTGATGGGACAAGGGATAGAGCACCCGACCCAAAAAACAGGAAAAGGGGCTGTAAGTCAGTCATCGCAAAAGTTTTAAATCCAACTGACGACAGACCCTAAGGGGAAGCACAGAACGAAAATTTGATTTTGCCTGTGTGCTTACCATTTTGCATACATCCATTAGTTGGTTCGGTTTTCTACCCACACATTATTTGGAATCAGCATTGAGCATTCTGTTTTTTCTATCTTTGATTTTTATCGATTGATTTAGGGCTATGAAGCCTAAAATGATGACTTGTCCTAACCCCCTCTAGTTTGGTATTACACGCATCAGGCTTCCGTTATGCTGAAAAAGCTGACAACTAAAGGCGATTAAATGTGGAGAGCAGATAATAATGGCGAAACGGCGTTCAAAAACCCGAAAATCTAGAAAACAACAAAAAAGTGCGCAAGCACAATCCCAAACCCCAAACAAGGGAAAACACCGGGCACGTTCTAAGCAATCCCCAGCCTCCCCTCAGCGCAAGTCGCCTCAAGCCGCTCAACCGGATGATGTCATGCTCTCAACAGTGGATTGGCATTTGCTTGATCTCGAACAAGCCGTTCATCTGCCAGGGTGTATTCAACCCCACGGTGTGCTGTTGGCCTGTGAACCAGAACATCTGACTATTCGTTTTGCCAGCGACAATACAGAGCAATTTTTTGAGCAATCAGCAACACAACTGCTCGGCCAAACCCTCAAACAGGTTTTCCCGCAAGCGCAGTTTGTGAAAATCACCAATGTTTTGCAGGAGTCGCGCGATCGCATCAGCGATGGGGCCAACCGTTTAGTGGAATGGACGCTGAATCGTGAGGAAAGCAACACACCTTTGCATATCCTGATTCATCGCAATGTGGATGATTTGATTCTTTTGGAAATCATCCCGAGTTTGTCAAGCACACCCCAAGCGTTTCTTAACTTTTACCAAACGGTGCGGGATGCGGCCCATGCGCTCCAAAAAGCCCCTGATTTTGAGACCCTCTGCCAACGGATGACCCAAGAGGTAGCTGATTTAACGGGGTTTGATCGGGTAATGGTCTATCAATTTGATGACCAGTGGAATGGTGAGGTGATTGCTGAGACCTGCAAATCTGAGTTAATCCCCATGTTGGGCTTACATTTTCCAGATGCCGATACGCGGCCCTGCCGTTTGCTGTATGGGGATCATTGGTCTCGTATGATCGCCAACGTCAATGGCAACAATGTCAATATTGTGCCCCCCTGTCACCGCGATACGGATATGCCCCTGGATTTGAGCCATTCCATTGTGCGCGGTTTTTCTCCCTGTCACCAGGAATATCTGCAAAATATGGAAGTTGGCGCATCGCTGGTGTTGTCAATCATCTACAACAATCGGCTTTGGGGATTAGTTTCTTGCCACCACTCCACCACCAGTTACTTTTCCTATGAGGTGCAACAGGCCTGTGAATTCTTAAGCCAAGTCTTTTCGGTAGAGTTGGGTTCAAAGCGTCAGCAACAAAACTACGACTATCATATTCAGCTCAAAAATACCCAAGCCCAACTCGTAGAGCAGCTCACGCAACAGGATGACTTTCGAGCGGCATTACTTTCCGGGCCGCAAACCCTGATGAATTTGTTTAATGCGTCAGGGGTGGCGGTCTTCTGGCAGAATCAGCTCCAAACTTTAGGGACAGTACCAGAAGAGCCAGCGATCGCCGACTTGATCGATTGGCTAGACGAACAAGACAATCCCAATCTTTTCACGACAGAACAGCTTGGTCAGGTTTATCCCCCCGCAGTGGACTTTAAAACCGTGGCCAGCGGTTTACTGGCAATCAAAATTTCATCGCAAAACTATCTGCTCTGGTTTCGCCCCGAAATTCTGCAAACGGTGAACTGGGCAGGGAATCCAGACGAAATCGTCATGAATATTGATGATGACGGACTGGTACGCCTCTCCCCCCGGGGGTCTTTTGCCGTGTGGCAAGAAACCTTGCAGGGTCATTCCCTCCCCTGGCAGTCTTGTGAGATTGAAGTTGCCCAGGATTTTCGCCAAGGAATCATCAATATTGTGCTCAGCCAAGCGGCGGCCTTGAAAGAGCTTACCCAAGAACTGGCTCGCTCCAATGCTGAGCTTGAACGCTTTGCTTACATCGCCTCCCATGATCTCCAAGAGCCGCTTAATCTTGTGGGTAGTTATGTCCAACTCCTAGAAATGCGTTATGCAGATGAGCTGGATCAAGATGCTCGTGAGTTTATCAATTTTGCCGTCGAAGGGGTGGGCCATATGCAGGCATTGATCGATGATCTGCTGGCTTATTCACGGGTGGAAACCCGAGGGGAGAGCTTTAAACCTGTTCACCTCTCGGAAGTGCTCACCCGAGTGCTGAATCAACTCCGTCCCCGCCTTGAAGAGCGCCAAACCCAAGTTAACCATGAGCCCTTACCCACAGTGTGGGGAGACAACATTCAGCTCACTCAACTTCTACAAAACTTGCTCGCCAATTCCCTCAAGTTTTGTCAAACTGAGTCACCAGATATCCAAATTCGGGCGCGAGAGCTGCCTGAGCAATGGCAGCTCTCGATACAAGATAATGGCATCGGGATTGAAGATCAGTTTCATGAACGAATTTTCTTGATTTTTCAACGCTTGCACACCCGTGATGAATACCCTGGTACAGGCATCGGGCTAGCGATTTGCAAAAAGATTGTGGAGCGCCACGGTGGACGCATCTGGGTTGAATCTAAGCTGGGGCAGGGGGCAACATTTCACCTCACTTTACCGAAGGTTCCTGAGCCAGATGATTCCGCTTCGTGATCGAGATCACCAACCCAACAGATAGGTTCCAATGCTTTGGGCTCAATGAAATGCTAAAATTCGCAACGAATCTTTATGTAGTCAAGCATCGGTCACTCACTTCAACCCAACTGGCAGATTCTGCAATCTTGGGTATAGATAGTGCAAGTTAAACTGTTCTACTCCACTGACTTCAAAAGTTGACCACCGCTTAACTGACGTAATCACTGCTGACGGGATGAGACATGGTTAAAAGCAATAGCCTCAAAAAGATCTTGATTGTTGAAGACAACCTGGCCCATATCCGGCTCATCCAAGAAGTGTTTAAACTCAGCCAGTCCAATTATGACCTGGCAATTACTCGCAATGGTATGGAAGCGCTGGCTTATCTCCAACAAGATGCGCCCTACAATCAAGCCCCTCGCCCTGACTTGATCCTACTTGATCTCAATCTCCCCAAAAAGGACGGACGTGAAGTCCTTGCTCAAGTGAAGGCCGATCCACGCTTCAAGCGCATTCCTATTGTAGTGCTCTCCACTTCAGCTAGCCAAGAAGATATTAATCGTAGCTACGATCTCCATGCGAATTGCTATATTCTCAAGTCCAAAAATTTCAAAGGGCTCTCCAATATGGTTCAGTGTTTAGACGAATTTTGGTTTAAGACAGTCGCCCTCGCCACTGATTAGAATCTGCGAGAGTACGCCAAGACACAAAAAAATAAATCGAGTGATGATGCTTATCGGTGATGGGTAAGATGTCTTTGCTATGGACAAGTTGGCAAAAAACAGATCATTAATACTGTTTAAAGTCCCTAATTAGAGCAGCGGAATTTAATGCCCGCAGCTTGTCCTCTGTCACACATCCCACTTTGAGCCAATGCTCTCTAATAGGTTAACTTTTGTAGAGTTGTGTCGCCTTTTGTAAGGATGCATGTCAGCATTTAACTATTGCTTAATACTAAGCATTGCTATAGAGCTCTAAGTCTCGCAACTGTTTCAGTGATGTTATTAATCACAAAAAACAAGTGAACTGAGACAGTTGGGGTGCGCACATTTGCTCTACACCATTGGAATGTATAAAGTCACTCAATAAGTGTTTTTGATCTTATGCGCAAGAAATACTTGGACGTTTTACTCGTTGAAGACAATGTTGCCGAAGCACGTCTGCTCCAGGAATTGCTACGTGAAGCCCAAAATATTGAGTTCCAGGTCACCCATACAAAGCGGATGCAAACAGCGATTGAAGCTGTTACTCAAACCCACTTTGATGTCATCTTGCTTGATCTGACCTTGCCAGACAGTACAGGTTTAAACTCGGTTGATACCTTAATAGCGGCTGCTCCCATGATCCCGATCATGGTTCTCACCAACACCAATGACGAGGAGTTAGCCTTAGCAACGGTCCGACATGGTGCTCAAGACTTTCTGATTAAACGTCATTTGCAACCAGAATTACTTAACCGAGCTATCTACTATGCCATTGAGCGTAAGCACATAACAGAGGCACTCAATTCCACCAAAGATAACTTAGAGCAAGAAGTCCAAAACCAAACCGCAGAACTCCGTCATGCCAAAGAGCTGGCTCAAACCACATTGCAATCCATTGGCGAAGCAGTGATTACCACCGATGCCCATGGATATGTGGAAATGCTCAATCCAGTCGCCGAGCGCTTGACTGGTTGGTGTTTAACCCACGCCCAGGCTCAACCCCTCGATCGCGTTTTTCGAGTGGTCGATGAGCAGACCCGAGAACCCATGACGGATTTGATCAACACCGTGCTCTTGCGTCAGGATGCGGTGGAATATCCCAACTTGTTGCTCTTCGATAAAGATGAGGTGCGAGAAATTGCGGTTGAGGTTTCTATTTCACCGATTCGGAATAGCCAAAAAGATATGCAAGGCTTGGTTCTGGTTTGTCGGAATGTGACCCCCGCACGACGCTTAACTCAACAACTCCAATGGCAAGCTGACCATGATGCCCTGACGAACTTGATTAACCGCTCTGCGTTTGAGCGCCACCTCAGCGTCGCCCTAGAGCAGGTCAAGAGTAAAGCAGCCACCACTGATGTGTTGTGTTATTTAGATCTGGATCAATTCAAGATTGTTAATGATACCTGCGGTCATGCCGCCGGAGATGACCTGTTGCGTCGTGTGGCGACAGTATTGCAACAGGATCTAGAAACTGATGACTGCTTAGCGCGATTGGGGGGTGATGAATTTGGGGTATTGCTACGGGGTTGCTCCTTGGCTCAGGGGGAACAATTAGCCCAAAAGATGGTGGAGCGGATTCGAGCAATCCGCTTTACCCATGGCGATCGCATTTTTCAGATTGGTGCCAGCATTGGAGTGATGGCGCTTGATGGTCAGCTTGAAGATGTCACTCTACTATTGCAGACTGCTGATACGGCCATGTATGTAGCCAAAGCTGCTGGCCGCAATCGCGTACAGGTATATCATCCTCATGATCTAGAATTTCAAAAGCACCAAGGTGAAATTCACTGGGTCAGTCAAATTACCAGTGCGATCGCCGAAAACCGTTTTCGGCTCTACGCACAACTGATTGAACCCATCATTCCCCACGCTCAAGCCCAGCCCCATTACGAAATCTTGCTACGTTTGCAGGATAACCGCGGTCATCTAGTTCGACCGGGTCAGTTTATGCCTGCGGCTGAACGGTTTGCCTTAATGCCACAGCTCGATCGCTGGGTGATTAGTACCCTCTTTAGTCAGCTAGCCAAGCGTCCTGATGCCCTGTCCCAAGGCATCTATGCGGTTAATTTATCGGGGGCGAGTTTTAACGATGATACGTTCTTGGCGTTTTTACAACAGCAGCTCGCAGAGCATCGGATTTCTCCTGAGATGATCTGCTTTGAAATTACTGAGACAGTCGCGATCGAAAATTTAGATAATGC
>JAAHHN010000175.1 GCA_010672165.1 Spirulina sp. SIO3F2
ACGTCACAATTTCCATATCCTATGAAGTTTCTCGTTCGTTGGTGGCTTGTGAAGGAGCGCTGCTGGTCGTGGATGCCTCCCAAGGCGTTGAGGCTCAGACTTTAGCCAATGTGTATCTAGCCCTAGAGCATGATCTGGAAATTATCCCAGTGCTCAATAAGATTGACCTGCCCGGAGCCGAACCCGAGCGAGTGATCGCGGAGATTGAAGAGGTGATTGGTCTTGACTGCGGTAGTGCGATCATGGCGTCTGCCAAGCAGGGTATTGGTATTGACGAGATTTTGGAGTCGATTGTTACGTTTGTACCGCCGCCGCAGGATACAGTCGCCGAACCCCTGCGGGCACTGATTTTTGACAGCTATTACGACCCCTATCGGGGCGTGATTGTCTACTTCCGGGTGGTGGATGGCACCCTCAAACAAGGCGATCGCGTCCGTTTGATGGCCTCAGGCAAGGAATATGAACTAGACGAGTTGGGGGTGCTCTCGCCCAATCAAATCAATGTCGATGAACTTCACGCCGGAGAAGTGGGTTATCTTGCCGCCTCGATTAAAGCGGTGAGTGATGCCCGCGTTGGGGACACGATTACCCTTGCCAATGCCCAAGCAACCGAGCCTTTGCCTGGCTACAGCGAAGCCAAGTCGATGGTTTTCTGTGGTCTGTTTCCCATTGATGCCGATCAATATCCTGACCTGCGCGATGCGCTCGATAAGCTGAAGCTCAACGACGCGGCACTAGCCTACGAACCAGAAACCTCTAGCGCGATGGGCTTTGGCTTCCGCTGTGGCTTCTTAGGGCTGCTTCATATGGAAATTGTCCAAGAGCGTTTGGAACGGGAATATGGCTTAAACCTGATCATCACTGCGCCCTCAGTGGTTTATCGTGTCACCACCATCAAGGGAGAGGTCTTTGAGATTGAAAATCCCAGCGCTCTGCCCGATCCCCAGCACCGAGAAAAAATTGAAGAACCCTACATTCATCTGGAGGTAATTACCCCTGAAGAATATGTGGGCACATTAATGGATCTCTGCCAAACCCGTCGGGGTGTCTTTAAAGATATGCGCTACTTCGCCAGCACCCGCACCACCTTGGTTTACGATATTCCGCTGGCAGAGGTGGTGACAGACTTTTTTGATCAGCTCAAGTCCCGTTCTCGGGGCTATGCCAGCATGGAATACCATCTGACAGGTTATCAAGTGAATAACTTGGTTAAGCTCGATATTTTAGTCAATGCCGATCCGGTGGATTCGCTGGCGATGATTGTCCATCGGGACAAAGCTTATAACGTGGGTCGGGCGATGGCCGAAAAACTCAAGGAATTAATCCCCCGTCATCAGTTTAAGATTCCAATTCAAGCCGCGATCGGCTCGAAAATTATCGCCAGTGAACATATCCCTGCCCTACGCAAAGATGTACTCGCTAAATGCTATGGCGGTGATATTTCCCGGAAGAAGAAACTGCTGCAAAAGCAAGCTAAAGGGAAGAAGCGCATGAAATCAGTGGGATCAGTAGATGTGCCCCAAGAAGCGTTTATGGCCGTGTTGAAAATTGATAGTTAGCTCATCCACTATGCGCTCATTGAATCTGAGGCAAAACATACTTGTGGATCTGAGTTTGCGGATTGCATTGATCCCTTTTTTGCTGATCACCTTTTACCGAACGGTTCAAAGCGGACGCTATTGGCTTGAGACTTTTGATGCGACTAATTTGGCTGATTGGTTAATCAATTACCAAGGCGGCTTTGTCCGTCGTGGCCTAATTGGTGAGGCACTCTTTCAAATCCATCTCTGGACACAGATCGATGTGGGACTGTTGGCAACGAGCTTACAACTGACAGTCTATTTCACTTATTTTTTATTAGCGGGTCTAATTTTATTAAGGACAAGGTCGATCGCCTCCTATTGGCTGATTATCTTTTCACCCTTTCTATTCAGATTTCAACTCCAAGGCCACGGTGGAGGCTTCCGCAAAGAAATTTTATTTTTTGCTCTGTTCGCAATCTTGACTTATGCATCAATAAACTTTTCGCACAAAGTTTTTCGATGGATTTTTTGGGGAATTCTGCTGGTTTATCCGGCTGTTGTCCTAAGCCATGAAATGCTAATCTTGCTATTGCCATACTTTATTATTCTCTACCTGATAAGAATCGGGTTTGAGCGTCAGGGTTTTTTATGGGTGAGTTTAGGTTCGAGCCTCTCCCTCTTAGCCTTTGGGCTTGCCCTGACCTATAAAGGTGAGCCCAGTCATGCGATCGCCATTTGTCATTCAATTGGCATCGAGCGTGTGGCGGGATGCACCACACCTGGTGCCTCCGCGATCGGCTGGATTGGTGCTTCCGTTAGCGATGTTGCTATGGGGACGAAAAGTAACCTTGAGAATTCTGGCTATATGGTTCGCTATAGTCTTTCGATTGTGGCGGCAGCGATCGCCTATTGGCCATTCCGTCGCTCCTTGAAATTCCTTGTTACCCAATGGTTGCCGGGTCTGTTATTTTGGAGCAGCATCATGGGGACAGGCTTACTCTTCTCTGTGGCCCATGACTGGGATCGCTTTTTATATATGCATTTGGTTGCGATCTTCTTTCTTGCTCTTGCTGCCCAGAACCAGGCCGATCCCCCTCAAAAAATCACCAGATTATTGAGACAAGGACTAGAAAAGGGTATGAGCCAAAAGTTGAAGGTAAGAAATTGGAGTGGTGTTCTAGGCTTGGCAATGCTCATCTTTCTCTACGCTAAAACTTGGTATATTGGGAGTTGCTGTACCGGTCAACCAGGTGCTTTACCCCTTTCTCCATTTGGGGTTGACCTGATGAATGTTTTCCAGCCATAGTGAAAAGTTGAATCTCAACCTAAAACTTACTGACTCACGAATTGACCGAGCATTGTCTCTAAACCCTCTACCTCCAACAATGCTTCCCAGGCTTGGAAATTGCGGGGATTAATCACCAAAGAGCGTTGGATATTGTTTCTGGCTTGTTCATGTTCTCCCATCAGTTCCATCACAATCCCCCGCATACACCAAGCTTGATCATCATAGGGTTTGATTGCCAGGACTTGATCAAAGCTCTCGATTGCCGCAGCATATTGCTGAAGATCTTTGAGTAGCATTCCGTAATGATACCAATAAGCTGTATGTAGTGAATTCAGATCTAACGCTTTTTCAATACTTACCAATGCGTCTTCATACTGCTTGAGTTTATGGTGCAGAATGCCTTTGAGATACCAAAAATTTTCGGATTCTGGATCAAAAGTTAAAGCTTTCTCGAAAGTTCGAATCGCCTGGGTATAGTTCTTAGCTTTGATCAGTAATTTTCCTTTGCGGTGCCAACAATCCATATGGCGAGGATCAATCGTTAACGTTGCTCGATAGCTCTCGATCGCTTGGGGATATTTTTCTAGGGCTTCTAACGTTAAACCGCGACCATACCAAACCTCTGGTAGCTCAGAATTAAGATGCACAGCACGGTCATATTGATTGAGTGCCTCCTGATATTGTGCGAGATCATAAAGCAAACGCCCTTTACTCAGCCAGGCTCGCTCATTTTCGGGATCGGTTTGTAGGGCGAGATCATAACAGTCTAAGGCTTGGGAGATGTAACCAATCGCGTTGAATGCACGCCCTTGCTCTCGCAACAGTTTAGATTTTTCTCGGTAGCGACGGTCATCGAGTTGCAGAATTTTTGCTTTGATTTCGACAATGGCCCTTTCACTTTCGGCGCGAGTGAGAACCATATCTGCTTTGTTGTAATAAACCAAGGCATCGAAAATCGAAGCTTGGAAGGCAGTCTCACTGGCCATAAACTCAAACCAGCCCGATCGCCAATCAAAAAAATCAGGCGCACGCCGAATAAAATAATCAATCACAAAATTGGGGACAAAAAACACCAATAAGATGGGTAAATGCTCCGCAAAAGTTTCCCGTTGCCGATTCAAATGACTCATCAAAGGTGGGGTGTCTTTCCACTGGTAATTAAAAATTGCCTCCGACTCCCAGCCCGCCTGACGCAAGGTCTCTTCGTATTTGTAAAGTGATTCTTCAACGCCGGTGATGCAAACCAGATCAAATTCTTCAGCTCGATATCGTGTTGCTAAGGTGTCATATAACGTTTCACTCTCAGGGGTGAGAATAAATTCAATCACTCGTTTTTGCGGAAATTGCTCTTGAATAACCGCGATCGCTTGTTGCCCTTGGAGATGACTACATTGCACAAAAAATAAACCAAACCCGCGCTTTCGCCGTAAGGCTCGCAATAAATCCGTAAATGCAGTGATCGCCTCCGGATTCTCTTGCTCAAAGGTTGCGAAAGCGGTGTCCGATCGCACCGTAGTCCCAAATTCAGTCACGCTAATTCTTTCCACAGCACTGGATGCACGTCATACCAGGTATGTTTGCGTTCCTCCACATCCAAGTAGCGATATTCCAAAATACAGCGACTAAACAACAAACTGCGATGTAGATTGTCATTATCAATTTGTTTGGCATCTCGTACCTGACGCAGCACCGCCCACCAAGGCTCTTCCACCGCACGACGGTAGACATCCCGCAGGTTATCCACTGCCCGCTGCACTGCCCCTCCATCAATGGGCAAGGTGTCAGTTTTAGTGATTGCCTCTTGCATCAATTGCACCAAGTCGCGCACGTAGCCGCCACTCCGCAAGCAGAGTTTTTGTAATACGGCTTCGGACTCAAATACCCCTGGTACCAAGTTATCTCGCAGGGACTCAGGCAGTCTTCTCCGGATAATCTGCTGCAAAATCGCCAAACCAGGGGCGTAGGGTTCGCCCTGTTCTTGATGCACCATAATCGAGGGCAGCACTTGGGGGATACCGTAAATATCTTTGAGGTCAGTGGCGCGATGGGAATAAACCAATGAGATGGGCACGGTGTAGACCACATGGCAAGCCAGTGCCTTTAGTTGTTCGGCGCGATCGAGAAAAATTTCTTCATGGTTACTCCGGCCGTTCTCTCGAAAAATCGGCACAATGCGATCGAGGTTATCGGCAATCACAACCACCTTTTTATTCGGTGGCAGGCCGCGCCGGGCATCTTCGATAAAGGTGTTAAGGGCTTGGAGCAGCGTTTCGGTATGGGGGTCGAGGCGATCGCGGATTTTCTGGCGTTGTCCGGGTTCAGTACGTACCGCCGCTGTGAGCTTGGCAAATTCACTAAGACCCGCTTCCAAACTGAGTTCTTCCAGGTTGACTTCGGTCTGCATCACATCCTGCAAACTCTGCCAACGGGCTTGGAGCCAGGCCATAATCGGGCGGGGATTAGCATCCTTGAGTTCCCGCAATAGATGTCGCGTACAGGCTAGCAAGATATCAGTATATTGAGCATCTTGGACGCTGAGATCTTCTTCATCCGCCGCAAAATAGACCACCACATGACCGCGCTCTTCGAGATCTTTTTTGAGCCGCAAGAGTTCGGTGGTTTTGCCGGAGCCACGATAGCCGGTGTAAAGCTGTTGGGTAAAGTCATGGGAGCGTCGCACTGTGCGCCCGAGGTCCTCGACCACATCTTCATCTCCCCGCACCGCTCGACAATCAACATAGCGGGCATCCCCCGGTTGCAGTGGGGTGGGTGTGAATGAGTTGTACATCTCATCCAAATAGGCTTCCATCTGTTGGAGGGTCAGCATGGCATCTGTTGAGTGGCATTGCTTTGATTTTAGCCGTCCTATTGGCGAGGTAAAGGGTTGGCGATCTGAGTACAGGACAAAAAATCAGAAATTTTCTGAAATCCTTAGTCAGTGGGGTTGGGCGATTCCAGTCAAAAACTGGTGATTGTCCTCACACGATTTTGGAGAGGAGGGTTGGGTTATGGCGCGATCGCTCACACCTTTTTCTCGTTAACCCCATCAACTGCAACACCCGCCGAACTTCACACTTGGGGGCGTGACCCCATCACGGAGCAAACAGGGCAAAAACTGGATACTAGGAACTGTAGAGAGCAGACCCCCATCCAACCCATGCCCCAACTCGAACTCCTCCCTGGCTCCATCTCCGCAATGCTCGCGGACACCGCTGACACCAAGACTTTGACCAAAGCTGACCGCTACGGCTTACTAGCCGCCATCCTCACCGAGGATATTGAAGATGACGATCGCCGCGCGATTGACCGTATTCTCCGCTCGGTTCATCGCGGCCGTATCCGCTTCGATTAGGTCTGCTCCTCTCTACAATCTTTACTCCACACACACAAACCCAGCTTTAGGGCTGGGTTTTTCTTTTGCGGTGATACGCGGTTTAACTATCGCCAGCTAACAGGGTTTGGAACTGCTGCTGCACTTGCTCTGCGGGCTCATGCCGCAGCATCCATAATGTTGTTTCCCAGCAGAAAAACGATACCCCTTGATAGCCTGCGGCTTGCACAGTTTGGATTTCGGTGCGGAGGCGATCGAGGGGTTTGACCGGCCAAAACGGCCCAGTATATAGCCCGATCGCTATGGGGAGCTGTTGTTTGATTCGGTTTAAGTCTGGGTTGGCCAAATCTCGCTTCAGGGCAGTTAAATCTGGCCGATAAAGCTGCACAATCACTTCATCCACCAAGCCTTGATCCACCCAACTGCGCCAATCTTGCAGATATTCCCGATAGGCGAAATCTGGGGGGTTGGGGGAGAGGGAGATGATCGCGTCGGGGTTAATGGCTTTCACCCGTTGGTGAATCCGAGCCATGAGGGTGGTGAGTTGGCGCGATCGCCAAGCCATCCAAGCGGGGTCGCGCGGATTAGTCGGTGGGCTAGCGCCACCATGTTCGGTGGCATAGCGCTGGCGGGTGTAGTCGTCGTAGCCTAACTCCACGGGCAAACCAAAATGGTCATCGAGTTGAATACCTTCGACGGGGTAGCGTTCCACCACTTCGGCAATCAGTTCTACCAGAAAATTTTGCACTTCGGGATGCAGGGGATTGAGCCAAGCGAGGTTGCCGCCCGTGATTTCGAGTTGAACGTTTTGGAGGGCGGGGGGTAAACCCGGCTCAGGGGTGAGGGGCTGGCGCACGGTTGCCCCGGTGATATCCGTGGTGAGCCAGTCGGGATGGGCTTGGGCGATCGCGTTACTGGCGGGGATCATCAGGCCATATTCAAACCAGGGGATCAGGCGTAGACCTTGGCGGTGGCCTTGGGCGATCAGTTCACTCAGGATGCGATCGCCGGGTAGCAGGGGGATATCGGTGAGCCAGTCGCGGCGGCGACCGCCAGCGGCATGAGAAACTCGGCTGGAATGGAGGCTATAGCCGCGATTCCAGACGGCGGGGTAGAGGGTATTAATTTGGTGTTGGGCAAGGTTGGCGACGACTTCATCGAGGCGGGTGCTGTAATACATCAGCGCGGCGCCGAGGTTGGTCATCCAAACACCGTGGATTGAGTTGGTAGCGGTGACGGGTTGGGTGGGGGCTTGCCAGAGGCGGAAGACGAGGGCGAGGGTGAGGAGGAAGAGGGTGAGGCGACGGCAATGTTTGAGGCAGCGCATTTGGCGGGGATGGAATGTTTGGATCTACAGTCCTCTATCGTCTGAATTTGAGATTTTTTGATGCAATTGTCTGGGTTGATGGGGGGCGATCGTAAAGGTGGCTGAGGCCGGGTTGGATGTTGATCCTGAAGAAGATGGGTAAGAAGAATTGGGCGATGTTGCCTTAAAGTGCTCTTGCTATTTGCAGACATTGGGTTAAGTTAATTGCTATATCATTAAATACAAAAAAACTAATTGGTGTATTTCTGCTGATTCAATCTTCTTGTAGAATAATAGCTATTGTTTTCTCTCAAGCAGGTTTTGAATACTGATAATTTCAGCTTCGATTCTATCAATTTCAGTTTCAATTCTATTTCTTTCTTGTTTCTTTTTGTCCAATTCTTCTTCTAATTCAATTTTCTCTATTTCTGAAGTGGTGATTAACAATTTGCGATTTAATCTGGCAATGATCTTGTCAATAAGCTCGAGATTCTGATATTCAGATTTAATGCGAATTTCTAACGTCACTAAACGTTTTTTATATTGCATTGTTAATGTTGCATTCAAAATATTATCCGAAATACCATTCTTAGGATAAAGACATAAAGGGAAATTGGTCATATTATATATTCTTGGGATAATGGGCTCCTGTAAATTTCCTGATCTTTTTGGAACCTCTCTAAATAGATAGTCTAATACTTCTATGATCCTGATATAACCATCATTAGAACTCTTACTTGCTTTCCCTTGCAAAGCATCTAATAGACAAGAAGTGAAGATACTATGTGTTTCTTTCTTCGGAGCATAGGAAGACTGTTCTTTCTTTGATGAAGCAACAACCACATGACCACTTCCAGAACTAAGATTAGTAATGAAATCTGTATCTGGAGGAGATTTGATGAAATTTGTGTTCTCATCCTTCTCAATCATACCACCAGCATGGCAGCAATCAAGCCAGAGAATGAGCTTTTGTGTTTGAATTATATCAATTTTTTGAGTAAGCTCCTTGGCCGAAATAGAAGTTGATCGATGATTTGTTCTATTGTATCCATTGGCAAGAAGAAAATAATCTTTGGTTCCTTTAATATGTCCTCCATGTCCTGAGAAATAGATGGATATAGTAGCTTCTATCGCATTTTGAGATTTTAGTGCTAATTGATCCAGTTCTCCCAGAATATTGTCTCTTGTAGCTTCTTTGTCTGTTAGTACCTTGATGTTGTCTAGAGGATAAGCTGCAAGATTAGGATCAGCAAAAACTTTATACAAAGCCTGGACATCTTTGACTGTAACAGGTAAATCCGCACCAGTACCTATCAATAAAGCAAAAAAATTCATTGTCTTTAGAAGTTGAGTGATAGCATCTAATAAATTAAATATATTGGATAAAATATTATCAATTCTTAAAACTCTATTAATCAAGAGTCGATCAATGAGTTTATCTGTTTCTTTGGGATTGTCAACTTGATTATATGAAATTAGAATTTTAAATGTACTAGGGCATAGTTGTTTGATTTGTTCAAGAAAAAGTAATCCATCAAAACAACCATGCTTTCCGGCCCATTTGAGATGCTCACTTACAATAATCAAGTCAGGTGCTTGAGATATAACTTCTTCTAATGCCTGATCTTCATTATGCCTCATGATCACTTCACAAGAAATATTTTGAATTTTAAGACTTTTAGAAATTGCCACAGAGGCTGCATTACACCAGCTTTGACTTGAGTCTATTATTAATATTTTTACGGCAGATTTACTTACTTGAGACTGTTTCATTCAATATCAAGGAGCCTGTTGACTGTTTCCTGGAAGGAGTCAATGTCAAAATCCTGTTCTGGAACTTTTAAGATAAAGGCATCAGCTTCCTGATATCTTTCACCTATTTGGTTAGGATAAGCTGTCGTTAAGATTATCTTGGTCATGGATGATTTTGCTTTCACCTCTCGCATCAAGTCTAGTCCTTCAACATTATAGGGACATGTATCAATCAGGCGAAGATCAAGAATTGCAAGGTCAAAAAAATGGTTATTTAAAGTATAGAGAGTATCTTCTGTATTGTCACAATCTTGAATGTCTAGATCTTTACGACTTTTTTTTAAGATAGCTTTAAAGATTTTTCGCCATCTAGCTTGATCGTCTACTAGTAAAACTTTTTTCACAAAGTACCTCCCTCTGCCTATTTGCTCGGCAGTACAATAGTAAATATAGTCTGAATACCAGGTTGAGATTCGAAGTGGATATGTCCTCCCATCTTTTCAAATACCATTTTGGCTCGCCAAAGACCATAACCTCTATCAAATCCTTTGGTACTGGAAAATAGAGCAAATATATCTGACCGGCGTTCTATATCAATTCCTACTCCAGTATCAGTAATTACAATTTTTATTGCCTTGCTTTTGTTGATCTCAATATTTTTTGCTAGCACATTCACATTGCCTTTGCCTTTTTGTAAGACTGCCTCAATTCCATTTTTCAGCACAGCTTCTAGAGAGTTTGCTATCAGAGAAGGAGTTCCAAATATATTATGCAAGTCATCATCTAGTTCATTCTCAAATGTCAGTTTCCCAAGAGCAATTTCTTCATGATATAGAGTTTTCAGTGCTTTAATAAGTGACAGTAAAACCTGCTTAGAAAGAACTAGAGATTCCGGATCTATCTCATCTAGTTCTTTGACTTGTTGAATAAGATTGTTCAGTTCGCTGAAACTATTAGCTATATATTCTTTGGCATCCTCGACATCAACCCCTTCAAAGGTATTAACTTCTCTCTTTAGAAATTGCAGCCAAACCCGAGCGGCTCCTGCAATACTATTCAGTCGATGGACTAAATCTTGTGCTACCAGAGAGCGGGCTAACAAGTTTTCTTGCTCAACAACTGTTTTCGCAATTTTTGCATTTTCTAGGGCAATAGCTGCCCAGCGCCCAATCTTCTCTAGTACAGCTTGATCTTGCTCGGTATATACATGTGTTTTATCGGCATTGTATGTGGCGATAACACCTAAGCATCGTTCTTCACCATCTTGTCCCAGCAATATTGGTACGCCCAACCAAGGTAGATCTGAACTTATTCCATCATTTTCGCCTGTATAGTTTATGCCTTCAAACTTATACCATAGGCGAGATTCTTCTGAAGTATCTCGAATTGGTTTGTGGGTTTTGATGATTTGCTCGGTTTTACCACGCCCTGTCTTCAGTTTACGAGGCTCATAAAGTTTTTGCCGTTCCTTTTTTAAATAAACCATTTTGAACTCAATTAAATCATTATCAGGATTGTAGAGAGCAATATACATATTACCTGTATCCATTAGTTCCGATGCACGATCATGAATATACTCAACTATCAGTTCCTCATCAAATGGGGCTTCCGAAATGGTTAACTTTTCTAATTTTTCAAGAAGTGATATGTAAAGCTTCAATTGAGTATTGGTAGTCGAAATTTCAATGGCGACAGCAGCTAACTCTCCTAGTGTACTCGCCAACTTTTTCTGCCTTTCAGAAAATGCATTGACTTGCTTGCTTTCGAGATTCATTGTTCCGATAACATTATTCTTAAATATCAAGGGAATAACTAATTCTGAATAAACATCAGAGCTAACTTCAATATAATCAGGGTTTTCTTTCACATTGCCATAATAAACGAGATTTCGGGTAGAAATGGCTTTGCTTGAAAGCCCTTCGTCAAGAGGAAATTTAGCTTGTTTAAGCTGAGCTTGCCGCAGTCCTTTATAAGCTGTTTTAAGCTGTAAAACTCTTTTATCAAAATCACAGAACCAAATTTCAGCATAATTAGCCTGAGTGTAACTGACAGCAGCTTCCAAGACGAGTTTCAATACATTCTCAAGAGGTTCCTGATTGACAGCTTCATAAATATCCCCAAGCGACTCCAAATCTTGAATACGCTGCTCAAAATTCTTTTGCTCTGTCTCCCGAAGACGTACATTATCTAGTGCTAGTGCCACCTTGTCAGAAAGCTCATCTAAAATTCTTTCATCATCTTGATCATAAATATGTTCATACTTCATATGGTAGACCGCAAATACACCAATACTACCTTTGCTGCCTCGCATAGGAACCCCTAACCAACTAGCAGGATATCGGTCTTGTCCACGATCGCCAAACTTTTGACGAATTTCTTGTTTCGTTTTCAAAAGAACTGGATCTTCCAAAGCCTGACGCAAGATATGTTCTGGCGCATAGCTTAATATTTCCTGCCGCTGGGCTTCATTGGATAAATCAATTTGCTTATCCTTGCGATAGGCAAGTTCTAGCTGTAGCGTATCCTCTGCGGCATCATACAGAAAAATACAAAGATTATAGACATCGCAAACTTCTTGGGCACGGTGAGTCACAATCTCTAGAATTTTTTCCTTTGCAAAATTACCTTGAGTAACCTGAGCTAAGAGATTTTTCTCAATACTCGCTAAGGCTCGAGAGCGTTGGGAAAGACGAACCCGCTCAAGTGCGTTGGCTGTTTGGTCAGATAAAATATCTAAGAACTCAGCATCATTTTTGTTGTATACATAGGCATTTTCAGGATGTTCGACAACAAATGCACCAATCACTCGTCCATGAATCCGCATAGGTGCACCGACCCACTGCGCTAACTCAGTATCTGCCATTTCCTCAATGCGTTTTGCTTGCGAATTGCCTGGACACAACAGACGTGGCTCACTGCTGCTGATGATTTTCTCAATTTGATCAGATTTTAATTTTTCCAATAGTCGCCGCTGCTCATTAATATCTTTTGTATTACGAATCTGCCCATCTGCAATCACAACCGAAAGTCTTCTCTTATACTTATCTTGTAAAACAATTGAGAGCGTCAAAATATCAATATCATCAATTCTCCTCAACTTCTGCATCTTTCGGTAAATTTGCTTCAGTAGATTCTGTTCATTTTTTGCCTTGATTTCTGTTAACTCAAATTCGAGATTAGCAATTAGCTTTGTGCGTTCATGTAGACGATAATAATCAATTGCATTTGCAGCCAGATCTGTTATGGCATCCAGAACTTGACCTATTTCTTCACTAAATGCGTTTGGCTGACTGGGATGCTGGATAACCAGTGCGCCGATTACTCGATCCACCGCACTCATCGGTACACCTAGCCAAGATGCACAACCGAAGTCTATTTCCTGATCATTTATTAAATCTTGTTGACTCAGAAAAATTAGTTCTTGATTTTTGATGACTTTTTGGATTTTCTGTCTACCAATTCGATCCAGAATACTTTCTGAGTTATCTAGAGATTGAAAATTACCATCTTTCAAATTAATCACAAGCTCTAAAGATTGTTTGAGACGATGTTTTGCAATCACATAAATACGAGGTGCCTTAGTCAAGTCATACGTTTTACGCGCGATAACTCCGAGAATCTCTTCTTCACTACGATGACGTTTGAATTCCTTGCCCAGAGAAGAAAGGATTTTAAACGCTTTTGTCAATCCAGAGTCTTGGTTACTCATAATGATGAATGTGAAATTTACTAAAAGAACACTCAGTAAAAAAATATGCACTAACTGATTACGGACATTGAATATGTGTAGAACGCCATTCTGCCAAAGCAGAATAATACTTTTGGAGACTAAAGGGAATCTTCTTGTTATGGAGCCATACAGTCATTAGAGGGAAAGATAACCCCCAGTTTTTTTCCAACTCAACCATCTGTTTTTCTGGGTTACTCGCTGGAGTATCCAAGAAAACCTCAGCCATTTTTTTATACCCACGCTGGATTGTTGCGTGAAAACGCTGAGACTCAGATAGAACATAGGTCATAATCTGCTCACTCAATGATGCAGCAGGCAACTGGGCTACAGAACCCGCCAATTTATACTGATCAATAACCGCATGTATTAATAGCGGCCAGAGCACAGATTCAGAAATCTCCAATACTCTCATCCGTGCGATCGTCCGACGGATCAGCAGCTTAATGATTCGCGCCCGTCCATTCTTCCCTGGCGGCGGCGCACCATCCGCGACGAGAAAACATAATGCTTTGACATGATCTACAATAACCTTCTCACTCTCCTTTGACATTGCTTCTGGTAAACCTGAAGCATGAGAATGATTACGGACAAGTGCAATAAGTACTGCATACTCAGTTGTCTCAAACACTGATGATACATTTTGTAAGATTACCGCTACCCGTTCAGAACCAATTACCGTTTCAGTAAAGGGAGTGTCCAAGGGCATCAATTCACCTGTATCCTCCGCCACTTCGGAAGTGATAAATAGTGAATTAGAAAACTCTAGGAATCGGCGACAACTACAACCAGGGCGACAATTTGCATCACAACTGCGTTGAGCACCCAAATCATAAAACAGTTCTGTATTCGGCCCACATTTCCGTGGTTGTCCAACCACATGGCCTAGGCTTTGGCTTTGCTGCCAATAATTATCAGCAACCCCCAACCCCACAAGCCGCTGTGATGCAACACCAACTTCAAGCCATGCTGTATAGGCTTCCTGATCAGCAGGCAAGGTATGGCCTGCTACCTCTCCTCCCGCAAAATACGAAACCCACAGCCGCTCGGGGTCAATTTGAAATTCCTGGGTAGCCAATTCCCACATCCGACGAATCGTTGCTTGCTTGGCATTGACGCCAAACATAAACGCACCTGGCATTTCAAACAAGCTCAAATGTGAGTCATCATATCCAATCTTGTCGAGATCGAAGTGCCTAAAGCAGTCTTGAACTAAGACAAACTGTTGACCCAGGCTAGAGGGGGAAAGCGACAACGCCATTTCGACTTGTGCTAGTCCCGCACTCATAACAAAAGACATGGGGATCGAAGGATGTAACAACGACGCTCGCGGCAACATCTGGAATCCTTGGGACTGATAATAGTCAATAAAGCGATTACGAATTTCCTGTTTGCTCAATTCTTGACTCAAGCAATGTTGCTGTTTAAGAGTGCAGGTAAAGTCTGGTTCATCGTGTAGAGCGACTCTTAATACATCTTTCATCTGTGGTACGTCTGACATGAGTTCCAATTAGCTTTCCTAAAGATTTGTTGACTAGAGACAGCGTTTAATCCTGCTGTTGAGCGTATGACATACTCCCTTGAATTTATCCGTTTCTTTAGAAACTCATAATCTTTAGGATTAACTTTTGTACTTCCAATACCGTAAGAGATCACTCAATGTCAGCGATCGCGCTCACACGATACCAAAAGCGTCTGTCACAAAGCCTTCAGTCGTTCACTCTTAAAAGGCTAAAGTAAGCTAACAGCAAAAAAGATTACAGCGATCGCCCCAACCCAGTTTGCAATTTTGAAACCCCATCCACAGCCACTTTGATAGCAAGATGGCAATAGCTCCCAAACACCAAAGTATCGTCCCAAACTCCTAGGAGATACATGGTTAGTTAACTTCAAATTCACTATTGCACTAATCAATCGACTAGAAGATCTCATCCCACTCAAAACGCTCACCAATTTTCAAGAGTTGACATTGCATGGCAGCGGCATCAGTGATATAGCCTTTTCCACAAATATGAGGTACAGCTATATTGGTAGAAAGTGAATAGAGGTAAGCGATGAAGGCATATTCGCTAGATTTCCGTAAAAAGATAATAGATACGTGGCAAAGTACAGGCATGTCCCAAAGAAACATAGCCAAGCGTTTTGACGTTACGCTGAGTTTTGTG
>JAAHHN010000176.1 GCA_010672165.1 Spirulina sp. SIO3F2
TTGCGGGCCACTTTTCCTGGCCCAATCTTCATTGCCCAAGGTTGTGGGGGGTTATTAATCGCCCTTAATGGTAAAGAGTCGTTAAGGTGGCGGCTTATGGGCAGCATAATTGAAGGCGGTGCAATTGGCCGATCGGGCAGGTTGGAAGTAGTCGCCTCCATACCCAAAACGCCCGCTAGTTCTAGCGGGCGTTTTTTTGAGAACCGTCTCCAAAATACGGAGAGAGAGGGATTCGAACCCTCGGTACGAGTAAATTACGTACAATGGATTAGCAATCCACCGCTTTCGACCACTCAGCCACCTCTCCAGAAATGACGCTTTGCCATTATAGCGATCTCGACTGAGCGTGGCAATATCTGGGTTCAGAGTTCAGGGTTCAAAGTTCAAAGTTTTTTGTCTTCTTGGGCTGTGGCACAGCTAAAAAGGTGGGTTAGGATTCTGACATCAAATCCCGTAGGGGTAGCGCCCCCGTGCCTACCCCGGTCTCGGGTACCCACCAGCCAACCCTTGGTCACGCAATACATCGGGGCAACCACGGGGGGATTGCCCCTACAGGATTTTCTAACGCACTCATTAAGGCGTGTCACAGCAGTAGAGCCTGCTGTCAGCGGAGCGTAATGCACCAACACATAGACTTTCAGTCGATTTCAGCTTTTACATCATTTAAAATCTGAACTCTAAACTTTGAACTCTGAATTTTAAACTCTGAACTGATATGCCCTGGCACTACCCCTACCCCCCTCTGCTCGCAGGCAAACTGCTTAAACGCTACAAACGCTTCTTTGCGGATATTGAACTTACCACAGGCGAAATCGTCACTGCTCATTGCCCCAATACTGGGCCGATGACGGGGGTGTGCCAAGTGGGTCAGCCTGTGATGGTTTCCAAAAGTGATAACCCCAAACGTAAACTGGCCTACACCTGGGAAATGATCCAGGTTGATGACCCCCAAACCCCTTGGGTGGGCGTGAATACGAATCTGCCCAATCGCATCATCAAGGCAGCCTTGCACGATCGCGCCCTCCCGGAACTCGCCAACCGCTATACCCAAGTGGCTAGTGAGGTGAAGTATGGCACAGAGGGACGTAGCCGCATTGACTTCCTGCTCACCGATGAGGCAGGCGAGAACCCGATCTACGTGGAAGTCAAAAACACCACCTGGGCCTTAGGCAACTGCGCCGTCTTCCCCGATACCGTCACCACACGGGGGCAAAAACACCTACAAGAGCTAATGGCGCTCCCCAGTTCTGCCCAGGCTATAATGCTCTATTTCATCAATCGCGGTGATTGTCTGGAGTTTGCACCAGGCGATCGTGCCGATCCGCAATATGGCGACCTGTTCCGCCAAGCTATTGACCAAGGCGTAGAAATCCTCCCCTATCGTTTCGAGGTAACTCCGGAGGGAGTTTACTGTTTAGGGTTAGCCCATCTGAACTTATGTCAGCCTTGCTTAAAAGAATAAGTGTTTTTTAAAGAATGAGTAATGAAGAGTGCTTTCCGAAACGAAATACATCTGCTATTGTGGTTGGGTCTTAAGAATGGTGCATTTCAACGTCGGGATCAACAAAAACCCTTCGGGGATCACAGACAACTCCTTCTACCACTCACACTCTCATCTACTCTTCTATGACCTCCTTTCTATTGCGCTGCCTAGCGGGTGTTGGCTTAGTGAGTATGTTAGCGGGGTGTCAAGGGCCTCGCCAGCAAGCCACACCTGTTAAGGCTCAATCCACATTAGATCAATTATCTGAGTCTGCCCCTGAACGCGATCGCAGCGACATCACCATTCCCTCAGAGTATCGAAAAATTTTGGGTGAGGGAGTCTCCATCTATCTACCTGAGGGATATGAAGGGGGCGATCCGAAGCAAGATATTGAACAGGTTGCTGAGCAGCTTGAAGCGGCCGGAGAAGAGCATAAAGACCTGAGCAAAGCCTTGCGGAAAAGCAAACAACGGGTTGCCCTGATCGCGTTTGATGGTCAAAGCGATGAGGAAGGCTTTGTCACCAATGTGAATATTTCTCTGCGTGAGGCTGTGCCGGGAACACCTTTGTCCGTGTTCCTCAAGACCATGACCGTGAATTTAACGGGTCAAGGCTATGCGATCGCAGCCCAAAGCACACCCACCCTCAACGGTCAAGAAGTAGGACGTTTGATTGTCGATGTTACGGTGGGTAAAGTGGAGCTGACCCAGCTCGTTTATGTTTTTAAAGGCGAAACAGGTTTTTGGCTCGTCACCTATTCCACCACGGCTGATGAGTTTGAAGACCGTTTATCAGAGTTTGAGCAGAGTGTGCTCACGTTCAATCCGACAACCACTGCGGCTCAACTGTAATGGCAGTTCCCGGCTAGCCCTTCGTGTTTGCTATTGATTCGACATAGCTCAAAGTTTAATGCGATACGCGATCGCGCAAGCCTGATACGATCAAGCAATTCTCTGCATTGCTTTAATCAACCCTATGCACCGTATTGCGGCAACACCAGGAGGCTGGACGCCTGAGCTTGATGGCGTTATCTTGATCGAGCAAAACCCAGCCCCCATCGTTTTTCTCACCAGCGCCGATACTGAAATCCAGACCCTCGCCGCAGCTCTACCTCAACTCTCTAGTGATTTCCCAGCAATTCGAGCGCTCAATCTGCTGCAATTGCAACAGCCCTTTAGCATTGATGACTACGGTGATACGGTTTTACGTCAAGCCAGGGTGATCATTTTGCGTTTGCTTGGCGGTCGAGCCTATTGGTCTTATGGCTTGGAAGTGGTCAAAGAATTTGCGACCGAGACGGGGGCGGCGCTCTTTGTGCTACCGGGAGACGATCGCCCCGACCCGGATTTGATGAGCCATTCCACCGTAGCCCTGACTCAGGTGCATCAGCTCTGGCAATATTTGCTGGCAGGCGGTGTAGCTAATGTGGCTAATGGGCTGCGCTATGCGGCCAATGTGGGTTTGGGTCGGGAGGATAAGGTTGAGGGCGCGATCGCGGTTCCCAAGATTGGTCATTATGTCCTCTCCCTAACCCCTCTCCCAGAGGGCACTACTGCTTATTTAGAAGCCGAGCGGTCTGGGGGGCAACTGGAGATCCAGCACCACCAAACAAGCGTTACCCTCCCTGTCAAACCCGGTTGTCAGGGGGCCAGCCCCCCGACACCTCCCGCTGAGGGGGCAATCTCCCCCTCAGACTCCTGCAATAGGGGCCAGTATTTGGAATCTCTGCGGGGCGTTTCAAGCGACTTGAGAGCGGCAGAATGTGCCTCCTCAAGGGGAGGGGGCAAGGGGCTTTTGGCAAATGATCGCGTTGGCATTCTTTTCTATCGCGCCCATTACCTCGCAGGCAACACTCGCGCGATCGATGCTCTCTGCATCACACTGCAACAGCAGAACCTAACCCCTGTTCCTGTTTTTATCTCCTCCCTGCAAGACCCTGAAGTCCAAGCTGCATTGCCCGAATTTCTGGACGGAATTCAAGTGCTGCTCAATACCACCAGTTTTTCCTTGGCTAAACTTGGTCAAGAAGAACAGCCCCAGCTCTGGAGCCGTCTCAATGTCCCCGTGATTCAGACCATCCTCAGTGGCGGCACGGTTGAGCAGTGGGAACAGAGCTTTCAGGGTCTCAACCCCCGCGACGTAGCTATGAATGTAGCCCTGCCAGAGGTGGATGGCCGGATTATTAGCCGGGCGATCTCGTTTAAAACCGTGGATAACTGGCATAAGCAGCTCGAAACTGATGTGGTGGTCTATCAGCCTCAGCCCGATCGCGTTGCCTTTGTCAGTCAGCTTGCGGCTCGCTGGGTGCGCCTCGCTCAAACGACTATGGGCGATCGCAAAGTTGGCTTGATCCTAGCGAACTATCCCAACAAAGATGGTCGTCTGGCCAATGGTGTGGGGCTAGATACGCCCGCTAGCTGTGTAGCAGTACTCCAAGCGATGCGGGCTGGGGGCTATGCTATCTCTGCGCTCCCCGACGATGGCGATGATTTGATCGCTCAGCTTACCGCAGGTATCACGAACGACCCAGAAGGTCATGGGTTGCGACCTGTGCAACAGACCGTCAGCGCGGCGGATTATCAAGCTTACTTTGTAACCTTGCCTGAAGAGGTGCAGACCCAAATTCGGGAGCGCTGGGGAGATGTGCCAACTGAAGATATCGCGATCGCAGGCATCCAGCTCGGCAATATCTTCGTCGGTATCCAACCCTCCCGAGGCTATGACGTTGACCCCAGCCTGAACTACCACGCTCCAGACCTTGAACCCACCCACCATTATCTGGCCTATTACTATTGGCTAGAGCAGCAGTTTTGCATAGATGCGATTGTTCATTTGGGTAAGCATGGCAACTTGGAATGGTTGCCGGGGAAAAGTCTAGCCCTTTCTGAAGATTGTTATCCAGAGGTGGCGTTGGGGCCAGTCCCCAATTTCTACCCCTTTATCGTTAATGATCCGGGGGAAGGTTCCCAGGCCAAGCGCCGCTCCCAGGCGGTGATCCTGGATCACCTGACGCCGCCCTTAACCCGTGCCGAACTCTATGGCGAATTGCAGGCGATCGAAGGATTGATTGATGAATATTATGAAGCCCAAACCCTTGATCCATCGCGTTTGGCGTTAATTGGCGATCGCATTACCGCTCAAGTCCAGGCGGCTAACTTGCATCAAGATTTGGGTATTGATGAGATTAGCCGCGAGACTCTGGCAGAATTTCTCACCTGTGCCGATGGTTATCTTTGCGAACTCAAGGAAGCGCAGATTCGGGATGGTTTGCATATTTTTGGGCAATGTCCTACAGGGACGCAGTTGCGGGATTTGATGGTTGCGATCGCCAGGTCGCCTGCTCCGGGGCGGTTGGGGTTGACCCAGGCGATCTGGCAGGATCTCATCCCCCCGGCTGACGCCGACCCCCTTAGTAAGGGGGCTGTCAACCAAACCCCCCTTACTAAGGGAGGCTGGGGAGATCAAGGTGGAGTGTGCCAGGAGGCAACTAGCCTAATGTCGGCCGAGACCCGACCCACCCCACGCTTCGCGCACCCCTCCCAAGAGGGGATTAATAGCGAAACCCCCCTTCCAAAGGGGGGCTGGGGGGATTTCGATCCCCTCGATACCGACTACGGCCGCATCATCAACCTCGAAATCCAAGGCCAGCCCTGCCGCACTGTGGGGGATGCTGTCGCCGTGCTTGAAGACATCGCCAACCAGATTGTTGAAACTGGAGACGCGATCGGCCCCGAAACCACTAAAGTCCTCACCTGGCTCAACCAAACCCTCCGCCCCCAACTCCAAGCCACCAGCCAAGAAATTACTAACCTCCTGCGCGGCCTCAACGGTGAATACATCCCCAGCGGCCCAAGCGGAGCACCTACCCGCGGCCGTCCGGAGGTGCTACCTACCGGCCGCAACTTCTACTCTGTAGATATTCGCGCGATCCCCACCGAAACCGCCTGGAGCGTGGGGCGCAAGGCCGCCGAGCAGGTAATCGAACGCTACACCCAGGAAGAGGGGGACTATCCCCAGTCTCTGGCTCTCTCAGTGTGGGGCACTGCAACCATGCGCACGGGGGGTGATGACATCGCCCAGGCGTTAGCGTTGCTAGGGGTGCAGCCCGTTTGGGATGGCAGGGCACGACGAGTCGTGGACTTTGAGATTTTGCCTCTCTCAGTGTTGGGGCGGCCGCGGGTGGATGTGACCCTGCGGATTTCGGGTTTCTTTCGAGATAGCTTTCCAAATTTGATTGATCTCTGCGATCGCGCCATTGCGGCCGTGGCCCAACTGGACGAACCCCCAGACCAAAACCCCCTCGCCGCCCAAGTACGCCGAGACCAAGCCACCTGGCAAGCCCAAGGTTTAACACCTGAGCAAGCGGCAACCCAAGCCCAGTACCGCATCTTTGGTTCTAAACCGGGAGCTTACGGCGCGGGTCTCCAGGGCCTGATCGAAGCCCAAAACTGGACAACGGATGCAGATCTCGCCCGTGCTTACATCAACTGGAGCAGCTACGCCTACACAGGTTCCGGCCAAGGGCACACGGCCCCAGCCGCTTTTGAGCAGCGTCTCAGCCAACTCCAAATTGTGCTCCACAACCAAGACAATCGGGAGCATGATCTCCTCGATTCCGACGACTATTATCAGTTTCAGGGCGGCCTAACAGCAGCAGTGCGCAGTATCCAAGGTCAAAATCCCATCACCTATTTCGGCGATCATTCTCGCCCTGAGCAGCCCCGCGTCCGCAAGCTCACGGAGGAGGTTGCACGGGTTTATCGATCGCGGGTCATCAATCCCAAATGGATCGCGGGGGTGATGCGCCACGGCTACAAGGGGGCATTTGAGTTGGCGGCGACGGTGGATTATTTGTTTGCCTACGATGCGACGGCGCAGTGTGTGGAGGATTTTATGTATGAGGGGGTGGCGCGATCGTATCTGCTAGATGAGGTGGTGCAGGGGTTTGTGGCCGAGAAGAATCCGTGGGCGTTGCGGGATATGGCAGAGCGGTTGCTGGAAGCGAGTCAGCGAGGGTTATGGCAGCAGGCTGATCCAGAGGTTTTAGCACAGTTGCGGAATTTGGTGCATGATGCGGAGGCACAGGTAGAGAATACGTTGGGGGGTTAATGCGATCGCTCAAGTCAATGATTGACAACCCTTCAATGATTCGCTGGCTATGATTGCGGTCAAAGTCTGAGTTGGTAACGTTGGCTCTCACTCAGCTCAACACCAATCAATAGATAAACCAACTCTCCAACCTCCTCCGCCAAGCACATGTCACACCTGCTGTTTCACCTGACCCATGCTCACCTCCCTCAAGATTGAAAATTATCGTTGTTTCAAGTCTTTTGAACTCGAACCCCTTGGGCGGGTTAATCTTATTGTCGGAAAAAATAATGTTGGCAAGACATCCCTTCTGGAAGCAATCGATATTGCCCTAGACTGGAAAAAAATGAATGCGCTAAGAGAGACTCTGGAAAGTCGTGGGGAAGCAGAAGATATTGCCCAGGTTTTGGGGAAATCGGAAATTGATGAAGCAGCAGAGAATTCAGGATACTCGATCAGATATGAGAATCAACTCTGCGTTGGGAGTTTGCTTATTCCCCAAACTCAGTTCTCAGTCACTGTGGAGACAAATACTATAAAGCAGCAAGTTGATCTGACTGTTTCACGAGATATAGATTTTAATATGGAGATGGCAGAGCTTGCTCAACATATTCAGAATCTAAGAAGGGAAAAATTTTATATAAAATCTATTTGTTCGACTAAAGAGAAAGATCATGTTAATCACTCTGAAGCTAAAGATATGCTATCAGTCGAGCCAACTCTGGATTCTGCCTCAATCAATCCAGAGTTGGCTCGAAGTCTTTACAATGACATAGTGCTTAACCCTGAAGAAGAGGATGTACTAAGTGCTCTACAAATACTAGAGCCTAGAGTTGAAAGAATCGCAGCGGATCCGAGTAGCGAACTTGGCAAGTTTTACATCCGTCTCAAAGGGGCAGAACATCGTACTCCTTTGAAAACGATGGGGGACGGGATGTGGCGGATGCTGGGGATTGCATTAGCCTTAGTCACTGAGAAAGGTGGTGTATTGCTTATTGATGAAATTGATACAGGTCTGCACTACACTGCCATGGTCGATATGTGGCGGTTTATTTGGAAAGTTGCCAAGAAACTAGACGTTCAGGTATTCGCTACAACCCACAATAGTGACTGCTGGCGAAGTCTTGCCGCGATCGCCAACGAAGAAAAACCCAGCGAGGACGGAATTACGATTCATCGAATTGAAAAGGGAGCCTCCCGCAGCATTGTCTTTGAAGAACCTGATATTGTCATTGCGGCTGAAAATGACTTTGAGGTGCGGTAAGTCATGGATAAAAATGACCACAGTAAAGTTCTCTGGGTCGAGGGCAAAAGTGATATGTTTGCCATTGCCGAGCTGATGCAAGCTAACGGCATCCCTTGGCCAGAGAGCCGCAGAGAAACACCGCCTGTTCTGATTAGCGATCGTGATAGCTACAGAAATATTGCCAAGCCGAGCCTGAGCCGCAACCAGTTGAAGTCATCTAATCTCACGAACTTCGGCATTATTGTTGATGCCGATCAAAACTTTGCCAGCCGTTGGCAAAGCCTGCGCAACGCCTGTTTACCGAGCATCCCTGATATCCCCACCGAACTCCCCGCCACCGGGCTGCTGCATACCCATGCCATCACCCCCGAACGCCAGATTAGATTCGGCATCTGGATTATGCCAGACAATATCCAACAAGGGATGCTCGAAACCTTTCTCGCCTACGTGCTGCGAGACAAAGACCAAAAACTGTGGGGATACGCCCAAAACGTCGTGCAGGTTGCTAGAAATGAATATAATGCTGAGATCAAAGACGCTCATATCGACAAAGCGAATATCCACACCTGGCTTGCTTGGCAAGACGAGCCGGGGCTTCAGCTCCATACCACAGTCCAGAAAAAAGTCTTTGACCCCCAGCACTCCAGGGCGCAGGAGTTTGTAACCTGGTTCAAAAAGCTCTATGACATTGAGGCCATGACGTAGTAGTAGTAGTAGGACATTGCCCATCACAAACCAGTTACTACTCACGAACAGCATTAACAGCATCGAAAAAAACAACTCTTCAAATCTTTTGTCTCTGCTTCAATTCAACCTCATTCGCTCAATCTGCTCAACTGTCTGGACTATTGTCAACACAAAGCTACTGTTGAATAAGCATGGTCAACGGATTCAACTTCACAAATCCTTTGATAAATCTGACAATGGGTTGGTGTGGGAATTCCTTTCTTGTGACCCAGCTCGATGATCAAGCCATTGAGAAAGTCAATTTCAGTTCTTCGACCAGAGATGAGATCTTGATACATTGAGGAATAATGGAATTTAACCTGAGTAGCTAAGTGATAGATCTCTTCTTGAATTACTGCGACTGGAGGGAGCTGATGTTCAGTTGATAACACCTGCCAGCTCTCCAAAATTAACCGATCGACGATTTGTTTTAAATGAGGATCAGCCATCACCTCTCCAATGTTTTTTTTCTCAATGGCAGACAAGGCATTCAAGGCAGCATTCGCAATCAATTTTCGGCATCTCGTTTGAGTTACCTCTGTTGTGACTGTGCAACGGATCTCCGCAGCGTTAAAAATTGAGACAAGCTGTTGACCCACCTCAGTATTTTCCACTTGCAAGCCCTTCTGGCTTTCCATCACCGATATTTGATTAGCTTGGAGATGATAAGCATTGAAAACTGTAACTGTCAGGAAGCCAGGATAATCACTAATATCTGCATAGAATTGATGATTAACCAGACCATTTTGAATAAAAGCCACGAGGTTGGGATGCCAATAATGTTGTCGAATGAGCTTCGCTGCTGCTTGGGCATCATAGAGCTTGGTTGTTACCAGGATGACGTCATAAGCGCTGCCTTGGAGTTGATAGATCCTGGGGGGGAGTGGGTAGAGCTTGTGATTGATTGTTATTGGGTCTCTCAGGCTCTGTAGCTTACGTCGACCATATAGTGTAACTTCATGACCAGCAGCATAAAGTTTAGTCCCTAGATAAACACCAATAGAGCCAGCTCCAAAGACTAGTATTTTGGACATAAAAACCTCCTTGCTAAAAATTCTCCCTACTCGCTTCAAGTAGTTTTAGCAATTGAACGTATCGATCAGTAAAGCAACAGACCATTGTAGGATTGTAAGGTGAACTGATAGTCCTATCGCTATTATAGCGAATTGCAAAAATATGGATTGTAGTATTCAGGATACAAACGAAACTGACGTTTAAAGATGAAAGCCTGTTTACTAGATTGCTGACAAGAAATTGTAGATGTTTTTCATGATACTTCCATCTCAATTTCACCATGGACAGATTTGATTTGGCTATAGGAAATCAGAAGATCTTGAATGATTTACCGATAGTCGCTTATTTTATCCATTGCACAATCTTTTTGTCTCCTATGTCATAGATTTCTTTGGCTACACCCTTTACCTTACCCCTATTTTAGTCATCACCCTTCTGGAAACCAGTGCCGAGTCAGGTTAACGTGATGATGCAGAACTAAAATTTTGCATCCTGGGATTAAATTATTCCCCTCCCCCTCTAACCTACAGGAAGCCGCAAAGCGTCTAGAGTAAGGGGGGTATCCATGAAATTTCCAAAAGCAATTCCCTTCTATGCAGGACTGGCAACTTCAAACTCCGGTGGCGCTCATTATTTTTAATCGCCCCCACACGACTGAACAGGTCTTTGCTGCGATCCGTCGCGCCCGGCCACCCAAGCTGTTTTTGATTGCCGATGGCCCTCGAACAGATAAACCCGGGGAGGCAGAGTTGTGTCAGGCGGCAAGGGAAATCGTCCAGCAAGTAGATTGGGATTGCGAGGTTTTTGAAAACTTCTCCGATGTGAACCTCGGTTGTGGGCGACGGCCGTCTAGTGGCATTGATTGGGTGTTTGAGCAGGTGGAAGCGGCAATCATTATTGAAGATGATTGTCTGCCAGAGCCCAGTTTCTTTCGCTATTGTGAAGAGCTACTCCATCGCTACCGTCATGATGAGCGAGTGATGACGATCGCGGGTTTAAATGTACAGTTTGGCGAAAATCCTGTGCCCTATAGCTATTATTTTTCCCATTATGGCCATTGTTGGGGTTGGGCCAGTTGGCGGCGGGCTTGGCGGCATTTTGACTATGATCTGAAGCTCTGGCCAGAAATCCGCGATCGCGGTCGGCTTAAGGATATTTTTGGCAATGATTATGCCGTCAAAGTGTGGACTGATGCACTAGATCTCACCTACAACAAGGGTCTCGATTGTTGGGATTTTCAGTGGATGTTTGCCAATTGGATTCATGGCGGATTCTCAACGTTACCGTGTCAGAATTTGATCCATTACATTGGCTACACCACGGGCGCAACCCACACCACCAGTGAGGCCAGCCGCTACAGCCAACTGGAGACCCAACCGATGAAATTTCCCTTAGAGCATCCGCCCTATATGGTGCGCCATGTGGCAGCAGATGTGTATACCGAAAATACTTACTTTGACTACAAACCAAGTTTGTGGAAGCGAGGCAATCGCAAGGTACGGAAGTTGTTGGGGCTGCCTGTGACCCAGAGTTGGTAATTGCTCTGGCAGGAATGGAGGGCCAAGTTGCAAATGACATTCAAGTTAAAACATCACCATCAACTTCTGTGAACGCAAATGTTAAAGCCTCTGAGCAATCCGTAGAGCAACATCGCCAGGCTTGATGAAGTTTTGGTTATAATTGATACGTTCGCATCCATCCCGAACAAGCCTGTAAGCAACAGAAGAAATGCCACCCCTTTCAACCGCACAAACTGAAGCTGATATTTTTACCCGGATGATTCAACCTCAGGCGGGTACGCTTTCGCCCGATATGTCTCAATTCTTGCTGGGTCTTAGGTTTGAAGCAGAAGATATGGCTCGTATGACGGAACTAGCGGAAAAAAATAATCGTGGGTTGTTGGAGCAATCTGAACGAGAGGAAATGGAGCGGTATCTCCGAGTAGGGCATTTTTTGAACTTGCTTCATGCCAAGGCTCGACAATCTTTACAGTATTCGAGCAATTGAGCGATGGATAATGCCCTGCGGGAATTTATCAAGAAACGAGCTAATTATTGTTGTGAATACTGTCGGATGTCTCAAGATAGTGATATTTTGCCTTTTCAGATTGATCACATTATTTCACTCAAACATCATGGTTCATCAGAGGCAACAAATCTTACTCTGTCTTGCTATAGCTGTAATGCTCATAAGGGCCCAAATATTGCGGGTATTGATGTTAAAACTGGTGGAGTGACTCGTCTTTTCCATCCGCGTCGTGACCAATGGGATAAACATTTTCTTTGGGAAGGTGCTTATCTACTAGACTCTACCGCAATCGGCCGAACTACAATCGATGTGTTGTCGATTAATTTGCTTGAGCGTGTAGAACTCCGACGCACACTTATGGCAATTGGTATTTCTTTTGAAGCATAAGGTGGGCATCGCCCACCTTACAAACTAGTACCGCAGGGCGGAAGTTCAAAGTGCAGAGTTCAAAGTTCAAAGTGTCTGTATGACAGATATCGGGTGGATGTTGAATAGGTGGCTTACTTCCGCCGTCGAGTACTAGTTGACTAACTGTCAGTTAGTCATAACAATGCTTTAATGGATGATAGACCCTAACTGAGCTGCAAAGCTATTCCTCATCACGACATACAACTGTGCTTCGATCTGAATCACTGCTTGTGGTATTCGTAATCCAACCTGGCAAAGGATGAGAAATTTGCAGCCATTGGATTCCAGTCTGCTCATCAAACACTGAAATCCCGAGTACTGTAACTCGTTCCTTGGGATAGACACGATCTACAACATCAGAACTCGTGTTCCGATCGCTGTAAATCGGCAGTCCAACATTGCCATCAACATCCTCACTGATGCAGAAATCCCGCTGCCGGGACTCCGCAACAGATTCTGGTAGTTGAAAGCTGCCACATGTTGCCAGAAAAGCAGACTGGACAAAACCTCTCACCGGGTCGTCTACATATATCCAACCGTTGAGCGCAACTTCCTCAGCTAGGATTACCTCATGTCCCCGCTCTAAGGTAGCAATTTTCCCAGAGTCAGTTGATGGCTTGGCATACACAGTAACCTCCCGATTAACTTGCCTGCACTGTCCCATTAGGTGGCCATCCGCAACGATGATAGGAGCTTCCTGGGCTACACCAGGGAGAATCCCTGCGCCAAGTCCAAAAACTCCAGCCCCCAGCGTCGCCAACAATCTGTTCGAGAAGTAAAGCATGAGTCAAATCAATCCGTGAATCTCTAGTTATTGCGACATTGATAAGGCTTAGTTAAGCTTTCGCTGTCAATGTAACCAATCTCATCTGAATCTTGCCGATTTCTGACATAGAACCAAGATGGATTCAGCGCATTGAGAATGAAAACCTCTTCATTCTCATCCAAAACACCGACTGGGGTGAAGCCATCGGGGCGATCGTAAAGGCGATCGGGGCGTGCCACTAGAGCGCATTGAGAATTGGGGATACTCGTTTCGGCAATAGGTACACGCCGACAATCATAAGAGTCTGGCTGTAAGTCACGTTCACGAACATAGCCTTCATCATCAGTTGCACCATCATCATTCCAGACTCGCACTAGAATTAGGCTATGCTGATTTCGGTCATTAGAAAGGATTTCGACTTTCATTTCTTTGTAGACGCTGCCTACAGTTCTACGTTCTCCTGTGCTGTTATAAATATCTTCGTCATAAAGTAGCGTTCTCGGAACGACAACATCAGCACATTCGCGTTCAATTAACCGCGCCAACTGAGAACTATCCTGACTGCGCCCCTCTGAGGATGAAGAGTGAGCAGAAGGTAATGCAGCTAGGGCAGCCGCACTGTAGCCAGCAGTGCCGAGCGTCAGCACCCCTAGTGCCAACAGGCGAGTCAAACAGTTCATCGGTCTCATCGTCCTTAAGAAGTTCCTACCAATATACAAAACAATGCCAACCTGGAAGCAGTAAATGATCACTTGATCACTGCTCCCATCGGTTTTTCTGGGAAAGAGCACAGTTTTTATGCAACTGCACCCGCATCATCACCTGAAGTTATCCCACAAACCATTGGGTTCGTAGACCCTCTTAGACCTATTTTTGCCCAAACGGTTCCCCAGCGCCACTATTTTTGTCTAGAAAAATTTTAAGGGGAGCGAAAGTTGGCGGCAGGGTGTCGGGGGTCAGGTCAGGATTGTCAAGATCAAAATCGGTTCATCTCACTGCTGCCAAGATCAACGACAGAGCGCCGCAAACCTGATCTTGTGGATCGTGGCGCGATCGCGCCACGATGAAATTGGCTGAACTGATTGCTATCCCATTCATCAAGAGTTTTCTCGCCATGCTCCCTTTGTTCAAAACCGCTCAACGTTCCCGTGCTTTTGGGTTAACCACTGTGAGCAGTAGCCTGCTCGTGCTGCTGGCTAATACACCTGCGAATGCACTAACCCTAGTTCGTAACTTTGTTGGTGTGGGTCAATCCTTCGGGTTTAGCACTTGGCAAGGGGGCACAGCAGGCACAACGAATGTCGGTGGTGGCAACTTACTAAACATCTTCAATGCTGCGGCTGATGCATGGGAACGGGCCATTTTGGATGACCATACGGTGACCTTAAACTTTGGCTGGGGTGATACGGGTTCAGCCCTAGGGTTACATGGGGCCATGCGCAGCAATCCAGCCACGGAGCGGATTGTTGAATCAGCCATTATTTTTGACAATCGTGTTTATTCCTGGTTTCTGGATGCCACCCCAGAAACCGCTGAAGAATATGGCACCTTTTCGGAGTCTGAGCTGGATCTAGGCGGCGGCGAAATTAACGTGGGTCGGGTTTATCGAAACCCGCTCACGCCTACCGCCTATCGGGTTGACCTCTTTTCGGTTGCCCTCCATGAAATTGGTCATTCCCTAGGCTTAAGCTTTGGCAATGGCTATTATCACGACATCAAAGACGAGGGGGGGATCACCGTGACCGCTCCTCGCCCCTACGCAGGGACGACCATTCCCCTCTGGTCAAATCCCCACACGAATTTGGCCAACAGCACAATGTATCCCTTCGTGTCTTCCGGTCAACGCAAGCTGCTCTCTGAAGCAGATATTCTCGCTAATGCTCAGTTGAGCCACTTCACTCAACTCAACCTTGACCCTCAAAATCTCCCTGAACCTGTTCCTGAAACTGGGGCAGCGGTGACGATCGCAGGGGGAGTTCTAGGCTGGGGCTACTGGATGCGGCGGCGTAGAAAATAAAGTTTAGGGAGACATAAACACAAGAATCTTTTGGATTGGAACATCGATTTTGATTACAGTTTGTAGTGCGCATTTAAATGCGCACTACAAACTATTGTGGATTTTCCTCCATGTCCCAATCCGGCTATACTCTCCCCGTCTTTGCTGCTGCTGCTGCCCTGGCTGCTCTGCGGTGTTTGCAAACCCAACAGCCTCCCAAAACTGTCGAACTGGATTTAGTCGAACCAAGA
>JAAHHN010000177.1 GCA_010672165.1 Spirulina sp. SIO3F2
GTTCTACCTTTCAGTTTCACCACGCTTCTTTAAGCCAGGTCTACGTAACCTCGGTGCAATGGGCATGATCGAAGATTCTGTGAAAACCCGGGTGGTGATTGAAAAGCCCTTTGGCAAAGATCTCCGCACAGCTAAATCCCTCAATCGCGTGGTGCAAGAAGTTTGCAAAGAAGAACAGGTCTACCGAATTGATCATTATCTGGGCAAAGAAACCGTCCAGAATATTTTGGTCTTCCGCTTTGCCAACGCGATCTTTGAACCCCTCTGGAACCGTCAATTTGTCGATCATGTGCAAATTACAGTGGCGGAAACCGTTGGAGTCGAAGACCGGGCGGGTTATTACGAAACCTCCGGAGCGCTGCGGGATATGGTGCAAAACCACCTGATGCAGCTTCTAGCGATTACGGCAATGGAGCCGCCCAACTCGCTCGAAGCCGACGCGATTCGCAACGAGAAGATGAAGATCTTCCAAGCCATGCGTCTAGCAGATTTGCATAACCTCGATCGCTCGGCCATTCGAGGGCAATATTCTGGGGGCTGGATGAAAGGCCAACCTGTGCCAGGGTATCGAGAGGAACCGGGGGTTGAGCCCAATTCAACCACGCCCACGTTTGTGGCCATGAAGCTAATGATCGATAACTGGCGCTGGCAGGGTGTGCCCTTTTATCTCCGTACCGGGAAACGCTTGCCCAAGAAGGTGACGGAAATCTCGATCCAGTTTAAGCAAGTGCCCCTGCTAATTTTCCAGTCAGCAGCCCAGCAAACCAGCCCTAATATTCTGGCGATGCGAATTCAACCCAATGAAGGGATCGCCTTACGCTTTGAAGCCAAGATGCCGGGGCCAGATCTACGCACCCGCACGGTAGATATGGACTTTAGTTATGGCTCTTCGTTCGGGATGGACACCGCTGATGCGTACCATCGTCTACTCTTAGACGCGATGCTGGGCGATCAAACTCTCTTTACTCGTGCGGATGAAGTAGAGGAGGCCTGGCGGGTGGTGACTCCGGCGCTCGGCGCATGGGATGCGCCTGCTGATCCGAGCACGGTGCCGAGTTATGAAGCCGGAACCTGGCAACCCACCGAGGCGGAGTTTTTGATTAACCGCGATGGCCGCCGCTGGCGTCGGTTGTAGGGTTTGCTGAACTCTCAGAAGCCTAGCATGGTGGGCGTTGCCCACCCTACACCACTGTTAACTGTCAACTAAAAACTGCAAACTAAACTTCACCCCAACACCCCTCTACCCCCCTGCCAACCATGTCCACCTCTTCAGCCCCTGTTGTTTCTCTCCAAGCCCCGAAAGACGTCTCCCTCGATGATCTTGAAACTTCGCTCCGCCAGATGTGGCAAAGCTATGAAATCGGTGATGAAGGTACTAGTGCAACCCGCGCCACCACTTTTAGTTTGCTGGTCTATGAACCCGATGGCACACAACAATGCTTAGCCGATCTCGGGTTTTACACCGGGCCGATTGATGGCATTAGCGGTTCCCGTACGATCGCTGCCATCAAAGCCGCTCAATCGGCCTATGGCATGGAAACCACAGGCAAAGCCGATCAAGCCTTGCGTGATCGCCTCCACCAAGAAGTGCAAACCCTGCTGGAGCAGGACAAAGCGTCCATCACGAATCTACGGGCAGCGGTCTCCAGAAGCCCAGATCTGGACGGAGCTGGCATCGCCGATGCGATCGCTGCCTCGAACCCCTGCCGGATCATTACCCTCTGCCCTACAGTGGGCAGCGATGAAGGGGTTCAAGCCCAGGTTTCGGCCTATTGCCCCGTCCAAAAGCGGGGGGGCAGTACCCTGGTTTGTTGCGAATATATTACCCTCCGAGGTACTGCCGAGGCGCTCGAACGCATTGGTGGCATTATCACTGCTCTTCTTATCCCTGAACTGCCCAAATTTGTCTGGTGGAAAGCGACCCCTAGCCCTGACTATGGTCTGTTCCAACGCTTGTTAACCCATACCAGCAGCCTGATTGTGGATTCCAGCACATTTGCCCAACCGGAAGCCGATCTCGTGCGCCTTGGTGAACTACTTGATCACCAAAGTCCGATCGCGGATCTCAACTGGCGACGACTGGCACCTTGGCAGGAACTGGCAGCTGAAGCTTTTGACCCACCCGAGCGGCGATCGCACATTTGGGAGGTGGATCAAGTGGTGATTGACTATGAAAAAGGCAATCCTGCCCAGCCGCTGATGTACTTAGGTTGGCTAGCCAGCCGTCTGCAATGGGTGCCCGTGGCCTATCACTATGAAGGTGGTGATTATGACATCCGCAAAGTGGAGTTTGTCGGCAAAGATCAGCGCCGCATCACCGTGGAGTTGGCGGGGATTCCCACCGCAGACTGGGGCGAAATTGCTGGGGATATGGTGAGTCTCAAGCTCGATTCCACCAACCCCAAAGCTGACTGTTGCACAGTGCTCTGTTCCGAGACCACTGGCTGCATGCGCATGGAATCTAAAGGCGGTGCCCAGTCTTGCCGAATCAACCAAGTGACCGCGCTATCTGAGCAAAAAACGGAGCAATTGTTGGGGCAGCAGCTCCAACGGTGGGGGCGAGAAATGCTCTATAGCGAGAGCATGAAAGTCACCCGGGATATGTTGCAATTAGCGCAACAGGCCACCACTTAAAACGGATGGGGGAATCCCCTCTAATCCGACTAAAATCAAAGATTGGCTCTCCAATCCAGAACTGGGTTCGGGCCAATCTTTATTTGTTAATGTTTATTCTTTTCAACTCTATTCAATAGCAATGTCTGACCCGATTCGTATTCTCATGTGTGCCCCTGAGCATTATGACGTTGATTATGTGATTAACCCGTGGATGGAGGGCAATGTCCATAAGTCCTCCCGCGATCGCGCCGCCGACCAATGGCATGATTTGCACCACATTATTAAAGAGCATGCGATCGTGGATTTAGTGGAACCCGTCAAGGGCTGGCCAGATATGGTGTTTACGGCTAATGCTGGCTTGGTATTGGGCGATCAAGTGGTGTTGAGCCGCTTTTTGCATCCTGAACGGCAAGGTGAAGAACCTTATTTCAAAGCCTGGTTTGAAGCTAACGGTTATACGGTTCATGAATGCCCACCCGATCTCCCCTTTGAAGGGGCAGGCGATGCCCTCTTTGACCGCGAAGGCCGCTGGCTATGGGCAGGGTATGGTTTCCGAACCGAACTGGATTCTCATCCCTTAATCGCCCAATGGCTCGATATTGAAGTTCTCTCTTTACGACTGGTAGATAATCGGTTTTACCACCTGGATACCTGTTTTTGTCCCCTCAAGGGGGGCTATTTGCTCTACTATCCCCCCGCATTTGATGCCTATTCTAATCATCTGATTGAAGAGCGGGTTCCGGCTGCCAAACGGATTGCGATCGCCGAAGCTGATGCGGTTAATTTTGCCTGCAATGCAGTCAACGTTGAAGATGTGGTGATCATGAACCGGATTAGCCCAGAGTTGCAAGCTGCGATCGAAGGGGCGGGTTTCCAGGTGCGGCAAACGCCTCTAAATGAATTCCTCAAAGCGGGTGGAGCAGCCAAATGCTTGACCCTGCGTACCACAGAGCCAATCTTGCCCGACGTCCATGCAGCAGTTTCTGTCCAGAGTCGCACAGTGCAAATGCGGGGTCATTTGCTCGATGCAGGCATTCTCAACAATGCCCTAGATTTAGTCGTAGAGCGGGGCGGCAGCTTCAAGGTGCTTAACTTTGACCTCGGTACAGAGCGCCACAGTACTTCTCTGGCGCAAGTGCGGGTTTCGGCACCCGATAGCGAGGTGATGGCCGAAATCATGATGGAACTGATTCGCATGGGGGCAGTGGAGCGTCCGGATGACGAACAGAACGCCCAACTTGAGGATGTGCCCTTGGTAGGGGTTGCACCGGATGACTTCTATGTCACCACCATTTATCCCACGGAAGTCCGCATTAATGACCAATGGGTGCGGGTGGGCAATCAACGCATGGATGGTGCGATCGCGGTTCGCCATACTGAGGCTGGCCCAGTGGCGACCTGCAAGCTGCTGCGAGATTTAGAATTGGGTGAGCAAGTGGTTGTGGGCACTCAAGGCCTACGCACCGTGCGTAAACCTGCTGAACGGGAGCAACGCACGAGCAAACAGGAGTTCAGTTTTATGGGCTCAGGGGTCTCTAGTGAGCGCCGTGTCGAGTTGGTCGTCGAGCAAATCGCTTGGGATCTCCGTCGCATTCGCGATCAGGGCGGCAAGGTGGTTGTTACAGCGGGCCCGGTGGTAATCCATACCGGGGGCAGCCAGCACCTCTCGCATCTGATTCGCAATGGCTATGTGCAAGCACTGCTGGGAGGCAATGCGATCGCGGTGCATGATATTGAGCAGGCGCTGATGGGCACCTCTCTCGGCGTGGATATGAAGCAAGGCGTTCCCGTCAGCGGCGGCCATCGTCACCATCTCAAAACAATCAATACGGTGCGGCGATATGGCTCGATCGCGCAAACTGTTGAAGCAGGTGTTCTGACCAAGGGGGTAATGTATGAATGCGTGAAGCAGCATGTCCCCTTCTGTTTGGCGGGTTCGATCCGGGATGATGGCCCGCTGCCGGATACGGAGATGGATCTGCTCCAGGCCCAAGGCGAATATGCTCGGTTACTTGAAGGTGCAGATATGGTGCTGATGCTCTCAACCATGTTGCATTCGATTGGGGTGGGGAATATGACCCCCGCTGGCGTCAAGATGGTTTGTGTGGACATTAACCCGGCGGTAGTGACTAAGTTGAGCGATCGCGGCTCCATCGAGTCGATCGGGGTGGTCACCGATGTGGGCTTGTTCTTGAGCCTATTAGTGCAGCAGCTTGAGCGGTTAACGAATCCCTATGCAGTGATGGCATAAGGTTACAGATGGGGCGAGCAGCTTGCTCGCCTCAATCTCCAGTTTGCAGCCGACGCCGCAGGTTCCGTAGCATTGTGCTCGTCCCAGTTGCGATCGCAGTTTGCACCAGTTCCGGAATCTCAGTGGCGATCGATACGTTGGGAAAGACTCGACTATTCAGGCTGGTTTGATATTCATCACCCTGAAGTACATAAATTGTCAGGCGTTCGCGGTCGTAGATCCAAACTTCTGGGACTTGCAATGTTGCGTAGGTTTCCAAAGTGGTTTTAGAGGTAACATCGGCCTCAATCGCCAAATCGGGCGGGGGATTTTTCGCCATATCCATCCGCATCAGCGATCGCACTTGCTCGGCATTCTGGATATAAAAACAGGTGTCGGGTTCTAGACCTGCCGTTTTGGGCTTTTTGAAGGTGGTCGACCCAAAATCTTCCCAGTCCCTCCCTTGAGCGTCCAACAAGGCTTTGACAATATCCGCAATAATACGGTGGGGACGTTCGTGGGCAGGCAGAGGCGACATCACTTCTAAAATTCCATTGCAGTAGTTTATCCGAGGGACGCGTCGTTCTTCGCCCAAATCTGCCAGCAGCGTCTCATACTGCTCCCAAGTCACATGCTCAAGCAGCAAATGACTCCCCGGTGAGAGGTCGATGGTCGTGATGGGCAATTTGACCAAATTCAGGACAGTCATCGTCGTTGTCTTGTGGGCGGCTTGATTAGATTGTGACACAGGGACTGAGCAATCATTGCTACAGCGCCCCTGCTGTCGTCTGATCCAAAATCCCCGAGCCTTGAAATGTCGTCAGATTCATCGCCTGGAGTACGGGCTGATCGCCCGCTCCCTGCGGATAATCCACCACCGTCACCGCGCCATTACCTTGTTTGATATTCCAAAAATTCTTGGGTTCTAAGCCGAGCAGCGCACAAATAATCACTTTATTGACCGCATCATGGGCGGCAACGAGTACGGTCTTGGGTTCACCCGGTGTTAACCGCTTAACGATCGCTTCCCAGGCCACTACAGCACGATCCCAAACATCTTTGAGATTTTCCCCCTCCGGCATTTGCACAGTCTCCGGCTGAGCCAGCCACTGGGCTAACAATTCACCATATTCGGTCTGAATCTCTGTGGAGAGCTTGCCTTCCCATAGCCCATGACCAATCTCCTTGAGATCTGGCTCCACATCCAAGGTGACACCTGCGTGGTGTTGCAGAATGATTTCGGCTGTCTCCTTGGAACGGGACAGAGGGCTGGTCACTGCGGCATTAAACGGCACATCCACTAAATATTCCGCTGCTTTGCTGGCTTGAAAACGGCCATGTTCGTTCAGGGGAATATCCTTAATGCCTTGGAAGCGAGAGGCTTTGTTCCAATCCGTTTCACCGTGACGCACCAGCAACAGACGCAGTTGATTGTGGGGCGGCCGGGGTTCGGGAACCGCTAGACCCATATGGGCGAGCTGGTTAAGGGATTCCAATTGCACAGCATCCCCCCAGCCGCCTGTGAAGTTAAGGATGCTAATGCAGCAGTTAGATTGCTGAATACTCTGGTAGCGACTGGGATGCATCCCGATCGCGCTCATCAGCAAACAGCGATTGATGCCGTTATGGGCGACGATTAGCACTGTTTGGTCAGTATGTTGGGGGAGCAGGTTTTGCCAGAAGGTTTGGGCTTGGGCATAGAGCGATCGCACCGGGTAATGGGCCTGACCATTTACATCCATGCAAAACTCGTAGGGTTCTGTTTTCCATTGGTGATAAGCTGCTGGAAACTGTTCAACCACTTCTTGTTTGGTGAGCTTTTCCCACAGGGGCAGGTCAATCTCCCGCAGATGCTCATCGGGGTTAGGGGTGGGGATAGTGCCCAATTCCTGGGCAATAAGCTGGGCGGTTTGGGTGGCCCGCTGGAGAGGGCTGTGGTAGACTGCATCGATTGCCACATCACGGAGCGCTGCCGCCACCTTGTGGGCTTGGGCTTGGCCTAAGTCGGTCAGCACCGATTCATCACACCGACCCTGAATGCGTTTCTGTGCGTTGTAGGTGCTCTGTCCGTGCCGCACAATAATTACCCGTGTTGCCACCGCTCAATCCTCCTGCTGTCCCGTAAATTGCCATCAGAATTATTTATCCTTCGCTATTGTAGAGGCTTGTGGTTCGTTGCTCGCTCGGGAAATATAACCGGGCTATCCTCATGGATTCTTCATAGAATTCGACGCATCTTTACCGAAACTTGAAACAGTTACCAAAGATTTTTGGGTAATCTGGGGAAGGGGAGCCCGTGCCACTGTTGACCCAGTTTATTGAGTGCTACGTCTTGGATGATATTTGGAGCCGATCGAATGCAGAGCCTTTTTTCAAACGCAATTAAGCCCTATCGAGCCACAACAATCTCGGCTGGTGTTGTGGGGGCAATCGTGTTCACCACCTTTGCCACACCCACCTATGCTGCCCCCATTACGGTGGATTTTGATGGCGGGGTCGATGCGTTGATTGCCAGTGATGATCAGTTCGCTCAGTTTTTAGCGGATTTAGGCTACGCAATTCCGGATGGTGCGATCAATGAAGTGATCTCAGGCAGCATTACGGTCGATGATGACCCCAGTCAATATCTTGATGGCGACCTCAGCCTGGGTTACGACCTCCTGAGCAGCACCTTGGGTGTCCAAGTGGATCAAGAGGCGATCGCGCTGCTGGATTCGATTTTTGATTTGCAGGTGAGCGGTTCTGGCTCTGTTGTTACCAGTTCTGGCGTGGTGGACTACAACCTGAGTTTTGATTCAGCCAATAACGAACTCCAAGCAATTTTTAGTGATTTTGACTCCAACACCGAAATTATCAGCGCTTGCGCAACAGGTGAATGTGACTGGTCGGGTCAGTTTAGTTTTAGCCTTAATGGGGTGAATATTTTTGACCCAAATGCTAGTTTTTTCCCGACCCAGCTTTTAGGATCTCAGGGGTCATTTGCGTTTAAAACGAATGCGCGATCGGGTGGCACGGTGGGGGATTTTGAGATTGCCACCTCGAACCAGCAGCTCCAAGAGAAAATTGATGAAGTGGAGGCGATCGTGGGTAACTCTGCCAGTGATTCAGAGCCTACGGCGGTTGCGGTGCAGGGGTCAGCAACACCTGATGATGGGGTGGTGATTACACAGGTGGATATTGTGCAAACTGAGGCGGCGGATGTGCCGGAGCCTTCGACGATTATTGGTTTGGGATTGTTGTTGGGGTTAGGGGCAGTGTTGAAAGATCGTCATGAGGGTTGATGATGGGCGGGGTATGACCCTTTTGAAACACAATTGCTCGATTCAGATGTTAAACAACCTCAAGTCATATAACTGATAACAGCCCCTAGGGGACGTTATCCAATGGTGGCTCTCTGCTGACACGATACTTCTGACAAGGGATATTACTATACACAACGAAACGATTCCGTCCCTGCTGCTTAGCTTGATAGAGGGCTTGATCGGCTTGGGCAATCAAATCTTGGTAAGGCTCTTGCTCTGTATTAGAATCTTGCCGCATCGCTTGAGGTACGACCGTCGCAATCCCCATGCTGACCGTCACAACTGGACTCACCGTAGAATCCTTATGGGCAATTTGCAACGCCGCGATCTGTGTCTGCAACCGTCTGGCGATCTCAATAGCACCGCTTTGCGTTGTCTCGGGTAATAACAACACAAACTCTTCACCCCCATATCGGGCCAACAGATCACCCGGCCGATAAAGGCAGGCTTGACTGGCTTGAGCGAGTTGAACGAGACAGTCATCGCCCCTGAGATGACCATAGCGATCGTTATAGGCCTTGAAATAGTCCACATCAAAGAGGATCAGGGAGAGGGGCTGTTGCACCCGTTGTAGCCGCCGCCATTCTTGCGCAATTCGGGTATCAAAGTGGCGTCGATTGGCGATTGCCGTTAAGCCATCGGTCTGGGAGCGATTCTTGAGTTCTTGATTGGCGACCCGAAGTTCCGCTTCGACCTGCTGGCGGAGCGCTAATTCAGTCCTTAAACTCCCCGTTTGCTCAGCAATCTGGCGCTCCAGGTTTTGCTGATAGTTGTGGCGGATGTCTGCGGCTTGCTGGAGCGATTGGCTCATATCCCGAAATGCGGCGGCCACCGACTCCACTTCACGAATTCGGGTGGTGGGCAACACACAATCAAAGTTTTCTGCGGCTAAAGCATGGGTGGCATGGGCTAAGCGTTCGAGCGATCGCCCAATCCGTCGTGATGTCCACAAACCACTGGCGATCGCGCCGCCTAACGCGAGTAAACAAAACAGCACAGTGCGGCGGTTATTCGCTGCAATTTCGGCCATAAACTCTGACTGCGGCACAATCACCGCGATCGTCCATTGGGGATAGGGCAACTGGGGATCAGGTGCAGTGAGGGGAATCAGCTTTAACCAATAGGAAACCTGTTTGACTCGGAACTGAGAACGAATGGCTTCATCTGCTTGTAGGGGTAACGCCTGCCAATGATTGGCTGCTGCTGCGATCACGGTATCCTCGCTTTCTGTGGGCACCAATCGCTGGAATTTGCCCCAATACAGCCCTTTCGCATCCGGTTGTCCCGTGATGCGAAAGGGCGACTCTCTCCCAGAATCTGCAATCAACTTGCCCTCTTGATCCACAATCACCACCCGACAGGCAGCACAGATTTCCAAGCCTTCCAGAAAATGTTTCAGGTACGCAAACGACACATTAACGGCAAAGATCCCTTGCAATTGAGCATGGTCATTATAAAACGGTGTATAGGCACTCACGGTTAAAAGCGGTTGCCGACCAATTTGGAAGGGCTGTGTCCATCCCAGATGCTGGGATTGTGCTGCTGCTTGATACCAAGGCCGCTCCTGTACCACCATCCGCTCTACCACCCTAAAGCGTTGGGCCCGATTGCCGAACTGATCGAGCAGATCAATCACCATCCGCTGAGGTTGTTCTGGGTCTGTAAACCCCGCTCGTAACTGTTGATGATTGGTCGGATCTGGTGCATCGACAAATCGAAATGTTCCGTCTGGCCGCGCAAAAATTACTGTTGTCAATTTTTTAAATAAAGTGATGCGACGCCACAATAACTTTTCGATCGCGGGTAAGTCTTGTAGAGAAACCGCACCACTCTGCACCGCCTCAACATTCATGCGATTGACTTGCATCGCCAACCACAGTTCCCGGGTGACATACAAATTCACCCGCGCTCCCACCTCCGTCATTAACCGCTCAGATAACTGCTGCACCGCCTGTTGACCACTACGGTAGGAGAGATAGCCCACCAAACTCACTGTCCCAATGACCTGGGCGATAAGCTGTGATGTGATCAACACATAGAGAGGAATGGTTCGCTGGGCTGGTGGCATCTATCCCATCGGCACGTTAGTAATGGCGATTGTCCTGCATTCATTATCCCATTTTTGCAATCTTTGCCTCGGGAAAGCATACATAAGAACTTATCTTGCAACGTTTCCATACAATGCCCAAAATGACAGCCCTTTTTGCCAGTTTTCCCTTGCCTCAAGTGGATTGCATCTAGACAAAACCACAATTTTCATGCTCCTCCAAGTTTTGAGAGACTGTGGTAAATCATTATTTAGGTTGTGTGATGCAATTCTGCCGTTTAGCCCTGGGCCCATTCTCAACAAATCTACTCACAATACCTTAAACCACTCGAACGAGAGCTGTGGTGCTTGATTACACAAGCTTGTCAGAGTCTTGATAAAAACTATTCACATTTATCCTGAGCATCATGACTCGACCTGAAAATATTTGTAAATATTCCCCAATTTTGGGTCAGCCGTTACTTTAAATGACGTAACTAAACCCTAGAATTTGGATATTCCCCTTCCCTGCTTATCAACCTCGTCTGGTTTGATTACTTGAAGATATGTGCTGACTTGATTGGAGGAGCCATTTCAATGTTCAAAACTGTTGTTGGCCACAGTAACGATTTAGATACCGAGGATGCGATCGCCCAAGTCCTGGAGCAATGCCAGAGCGTGCTGGCAGGGCAAACCCCTCAAGCCGGTATTGTGCTCAGTGCCATTGATTTTGACCATGCGCAAATTCTCCAAACCATTCAAGCTGCTTTCCCAGATTTAGAGCTGATCGGCGGCACGACAGATGGTGAAATTTCCTCCGTGTTGGGTTTTGAGCAGGATTCTTTGACCCTGATGCTCTTCTGTAGTGATCGCATCACCATTCGTGCGGGGATTGGTCTAGCCGTCTCAACCGATATAGAAACCGCTGTGCAAATGGCTGTCTCTAAAGCCACAGATCCCCAGAGCCAAACTGTTCGTTTGTGTATTACCTTACCGGAAAGTCTCACGGCTAGTGCCGTTGCTGTGCTCACCGCTCTAAAAAACAACCTCGGCCCTCAAGTACCGATTTTTGGTGGACTAACTGCGGATCAATGGCGGTTCAAGCAGACGTATCAATTCCACGGCACGGATGTTTATAGCGATGCCATCCCCATCCTGACCTTTGCGGGGCCAGTGGTGTTTGGCCATGGGGTGGCCAGTGGTTGGCAGCCCATCGGCAAAACAGGGGTGGTCACCAAAGTTGAGGCGAACGTTGTTTATGAGATTGACCATCAACCGGCTCTGGCCTTTTACCACCATTACATTGGCGATCGTGCCCCCTCTTCGGAATATCCACTAGCCGTCTTTGATGGTGAGCGCTATTACATGCGGGCTCCCAGTGGTCAATATGATGAAGCGGTGGGTTCTGTAACCTTGTTCGGTGATGTGCCAGAAGGCGCAACTATACAAATCACCGAAACCACTCGGGATGACATTCTGCAAGCCTCCCAAACTTCAATGCAGCAGGCTCTGGAACATTATCCAGACACCAAAGAACCCAGTGCGGCTCTCTTCTTCTCTTGTGCCAGTCGGCGACAAATTCTGGGTCGGCGGACGTCCGAAGAATATCAACTTACCCAACAATGCTTAACAGCAGAAATTCCGAGCTGTGGCTTCTATACCAACGGTGAAATTGCGCCGCTTGACCCACAAGGCACAACCCATTTCCACAACGAGACGTTTATCACCTTGTTGCTGGGGGAAGGATAAATGATGATGACGGTGGCCACAGATGTTGAAGCTCGATTGCAAAAACTGGAGAAAGAAAATCGTGTTTTGCAGCGGAAATTAGAGCGCTCAGAACGGATGTGTGATGAGTTAGAAGAGACCAATGAAAAAAAAGAATCGCTGTTAAGACAGATTATTCAAGAACTTCGAGATTCTCAAGCCTCATTGGAGGAACGCAAAGGTAAAATTAAGTCCTTAAAAAGTGCGCAGGCACAACTGGTGCAGACCGAGAAAATGTCGGGCTTGGGTCAACTGGTTGCAGGGGTTGCTCATGAAATTAATAATCCCATTAATTTCATTTGGGGTAATATTCAATATGTTGAAGAATATGCCTATGAAGTGCGTGCAATATTAGAACAATATCAAGCTGCTTTTCCAAATATTCCTCCAGAACTTCAAGAGTATATGGAAGAGGTAGATTTAGAGTTTCTATTAGAGGACTTTGATAATGTACTGAAGTCGATGCGTTCAGGAGCAAAGCGGATTCGAGAAATTGTACTTTCCTTGCGTAACTTTTCGCGTTTAGATGAAGCGTCGCATAAGTCCGTCAATATCCATGAGGGCATTGAAAGCACGTTACTGATCTTGCAACATCGTCTTAAAGCGAATAGCAAGCGACCCACAATTCAAATTCAGAAGAACTATACTGATTTACCTCACCTCGAATGTTATCCGGGTCAGCTTAATCAGGTGTTTATGAATTTGTTGGTCAATGCGATCGATGCCTGTGAAGATACTAATAAGGAGCGTACACCTGCGGAGATTGGAGATCAGCCGAATCAAATCACCATTCAAACTCAACAACTGGATGACGATCGCATTCAAATTGCCATTACAGACAATGGTAAAGGAATTCCTGAATCAGCGCGATCGCGCCTTTTTGATCCGTTTTTTACCACTAAGCCTGTGGGCAAAGGTACCGGTCTTGGCCTCGCCATTAGCTACCAAATCATTGCCGAGCACCACCACGGTACACTCACCTATGACTCAGAAGTCGGTCAAGGCACAACGTTCATTATTGAACTACCAATTTGCCAGAAATCTGAGATTTAAGGTGAGTATCATCAACAATAATTGTGGGGAGAGTTTGAAATCCTCTCCTACTTGAAATTTTGTCAGTGTGATCAGTGGTGATAAATCTTAGTTCTTATCAACCTCCAGGTTTAATTGTTATTTGTGGCCCAACCGCCAGTGGTAAAACAGGGCTGAGCCTTGCCCTTGCTCAACGTCTAGAAACTTGTATTCTCAGCGCTGATTCCCGACAAATTTACCGAGAGCTGGATATTGGCACAGCCAAGCCCACCCTTGCCGAACGCAGCCAAGCTCCCCACTACCTTATTGATATCTGCGATCCCACCGAGACGCTGACGCTGGCGGATTATCAGAGCCAAGCCCAGGTAATTCTGGCACAGCAAACGCAACCACCATTGTTGGTGGGAGGGACAGGATTGTATGTGAAAGCGATCGCCCGCGGTCTAAAAATTCCTCGTGTGCCGCCTCAGTACAGCCTCCGAGAGAGCCTGAGCGGGTTGGGTCAGACGCAATGCTATGCCATGCTGCGTCAGGTTGATCTCGCCGCCACAGAGAAGATCCATCCCAACGATGCCACGCGCACGCTGCGGGCGTTGGAGGTGTTTTATGTCACGGGCATCCCGATTTCGGCGCAGCAGGGAGAGGAGCCGCCAAGCTATCCAGTATTTTATGTGGGGTTGGATACAGAGGAGTTAGGCGATCGTATTCTCAGTCGCACCCAAATGATGGTGGAGCGGGGCTTTGAGCAGGAGGTCGCCCAACTTATTGAGAAGTATGGTGCAGATTTGCCGCTGCTGAAAACTTTGGGCTATGCAGAGATGCAGCGTCATCTGGCAGGCGATTGGGATTTAGCGGAAACCATCAGCCAAATCGCCACCCACACCCGCCAATTTGCCAAACGTCAACGCACTTGGTTCCGGGCAAATTCTGAGATTCATTGGTTTGATGCTCAGGTTCCGGATCTGGTGGAGCAAGTTTGGGCTGCTTTGCCGGAATGGGCGATCGTTTAGCCTGGAGCATTCATGACGTTCACCAAAAATTCCCTGACATCAAGGCTTTACAGTCCGTAGCGCAACTATCCTGGCGACTTGATGAATCATGCAGGCTAAGCCTTTACTAGACCATCGCTCAATTATTATGCGTACAAATCAGATGGTCAAGCCAGATTGATGACTTTGCCCATTTGTGAGTTTGGAAGATGTATTGAGTTGAAAAGGGGGTTTCAGCGTTTGAATTACTCAAAAACTTGAGCAACTGCTACCTCAAACCCTGGCAACAGTGGCGACGTCAGCACATCCCCCATCCCCAATGTCGCCACCCGCTCAAGCTGCGCCGCCACCCGCCAATATATCTCCACCGTCTGCAATCGCCAATTGACAATCCAATAGTCTTGAACACCATAACGAGAATACAGCTTGAGCTTAACCTCCGTATCTCGCTGCACATTCTGCTGCCCCGCTGAAAGCACTTCCACCACCAATTCCGGCGCAACAATAAAATGCCCTGCCTCATCAATCCCATTCTCTAAACGAGCATTACTCGCCCAAACTAAATCCGGAATCACTGCATCATAAGGCGACAAAACCACACCGGGCGTACTCACCGGTTTACCCAACTTCGTTTGGCGTGACCAAAACTCCAACTCAAATTGAAGATTACCACCCGCATCTTGGTGACGGATATGGGGGGCACAGGTCACGTAAAGTTCTCCATCAATAATTTCATAGCGCTTCCAACCGCCATCGTCGGGCATAGCGGTTAGGTCTCGGGTAGTCCAGCGGAGGGCAGGGGCGACCATCAGCAGAGGGGATACAGGGGATGCTCTTCAGTGTAATGGATCAAAGATCTTAAGCTTTGCGGTGCGATCGCTACCCCCTCAGTCTTACTTCTGTACCATAAATGTCTCTGCACTCAGTCCTCCTCTCAACCTAAAACAAGAGTCCCCATGAAACTGGTCTGCACCCAAAGTGATCTCAACGCCAAC
>JAAHHN010000178.1 GCA_010672165.1 Spirulina sp. SIO3F2
GCTCTCCGCATCCGGACGCCGAAGCGAGCGCCCTCCGCGGCGCCCATGCGATCCCCGGTCGGGAGCTCGAGCTCCGTGCGCTCGACGGAGCTCGAAAGCCCAACAGGATGATCTTAGTTATGCCGAGGTGATTACGGCGCTGCACCAGGCCGGTTTGGATTCCATGCCGGGAACTGCGGCTGAAGTGTTGAGCGATCGCGTCCGGCGGATTATCTGCCCCGAAAAAACCGATCGCGCCACCTGGATCGAGATTGTCACCACTGCCCTACGCCTCGGGGTTCCCACCACCAGCACCATGCTGGCGGGTCACATCGAAACCCCTGCTGAGCAGATTGAGCATCTGGAACAACTACGCCAAATCCAACAAGCTGCCCAAGACTTTCCCCAGCAAATCACTGAGTTTATTATTCTGCCCTTTGTGGGAGCGACTGCACCTGCACCGATTCGCCATCGGGTGGGCCATGACCAGCCGATTTTGGCAGATATGTTGCACTTGACGGCGGTGGCGCGTATTTATCTGGGCAACTGGATTGCGAACCATCAGCCCAGTTGGGTGAAGCTGGGCTTAGCCGGGGCAACTGAGGCACTCACCTGGGGCTGCAATGATATTGGCGGCACGCTGATGGAAGAGCATATTTCCAGCATGGCGGGGGCAACCGGGGGCACATGCATGACGGTTGAGGAACTCCGGGGAGCGATCGCGTCCCTAGGTCGCCCTGCCCGAGAGCGCACAACACTGTATGAGTTGATTGAGCAGCGGGACGTCGTGGCGGTTTAATGCACTCAAGCAGGGGTTGGTTCAAAACCAACCCCTGCTTTTTGTTCTTAACTCATACACCTTGAACGCCAGATCACCGTATCGAGTTGAGATGTAAAGGTGCTGGCAGTCTACAATGTCTTGGAGATTTGAGGTGAATGCTGGGGCTGGAGTTGGCGATCGACGCGATCGCAACGCTACATCTTACTCGTTAGCCGGACAGACCGGTTCAGGGCTGTTTCATTCTAAATTTCAGTTTTTTATGCATTAACGAGGATACTAGTACTCGACGGCGGAAGTAAGCCACCTATTCAAAATCCACCCGATATCTGTCATACAGACACTTTGAACTTTGAACTCTGCACTTTGAACTTCCGCCCTGCGGTACTAGGGCGTGTCGTCAGTTAAAACCAGAAGCCTTACGGGACAAGCGATAGAGCGCCCGACCCAAAAAACAGAGAGAGGGGCTGTCAGTCAGAGCAAGAGTTTGAGATCTAACTGACGACAGCCCCTAGTACTCGACAGCAGAAGTAAGCCATCTGCTCAAAAGCCACCAAATGCTTGTCATACAGGCACTTTGAACTTCCGCCCTGCGGTACTAGGTCTCAGCCTTCTAAAATCTAGGATTTGCCGCTGTAACACTAGATTTGTAAAGTCTGAAACAGTTTATTTTCGTTGATGCACAGAATGTCAATCATTAGAATGGAATAACCTACAAACGGGTTCTACATGATAGGGCCGAGCTGTTAGCCGACGTTCAACACGACAAGGATCGGTAGGTAATCCTGCATTTCCCATACTGTTTTCTGGATCTCCTGGCTCTTGCCACGAACACAAAAATGCATGGAGCTCATTAGCAGAGGTATTCCTCATACCGTGGGGAACATAAGGAGAGAGCACAATCAAAGAACCAGCTTCAATACTATTATCATCATCATCATCACCATCATCTATTGGTACTAAAACACTTCGCCTTGGATCCATGATATACCATTCAGCTTCCCCCGAGATAACGTAATAAAACTGGCGGTAGGGATGATTGTGAGAAAAGTACATCTTACGACCTCTTAAATGATAAGAAGTGCAACCGATATTCTCGGTTTGAAATTGACCCTCTAAATCCGGTCCCAGCAGTCTGTAATAGTAATGATGAGACTCGTCGCTAGCCATGTTACTTCCATCATTTTGCCGATACCAGTCTGGATAATCGGGATTAATCAGTCGGTCTAACTCATCTACATGTATTCGCCCATAGTTTGAAGATGGATCTTTAGGGATAACATAAACATTGTCTTGCTCAGGTAGAGGTGGATTCTCACGATCAATCTCACAAACGAGCTTATTATCAGTAGAATCTACTGTGTTAAATGTTGTGCCCTCGGGACATTCGAAATGATCCGGAAGCTCATGGTCTAAATTATCCGGAAGCTCATGGGCTAAGAGATGCAGTTGAGGTACTGGAGACTGGGACAACGTTACCGGATGGTTAATTCGAGCTTGAGCAACCGTTGAGCTAGTTAGGAACAAAAAAGCTGTACCAAGACACAGTTTACTGACCAAACAACTCGCTGATTTTAGCGTTGCTTTTTGTGGCATTGTGGAGCCATAAAATTGGGTCAAGATAACCTCCCAAGATGAGTATACTAGAGTGATCTTGCAAAGGCAGAATTCGGTGCTTTGCAAAGATAGGACATTAGGATTTAATCACATACGTTTGCAAACATATGCTTGTTATAGAAATATTTAATGATTACAAGAGAAAAATGAAGACTTGAGACCTGTAGTTGGGGAGATTTGTCTCTTCTCTTTTTTCCTGGTATTAGATGGATTTCTAAAACTAAATTTTGCGATCGACGCGATCGCAACCATACATTTTATTCGCCAGCCGGACAGACGGGTTCTACATGATCAGGCCGAGCCGTTGCCTCATGTTCAACAAGACAAGGATTGGCTGGTAGCCCACCAGTTGTTGTAACGCCATCTGGATCTTCTGGCGTCTCCCACGAACACACAAGGGCATGAAGCTCTCCGTCATCAGGAGTGGTATTCGTCATACCGTGGGGAATATAAGGCGGGTGAATCATTAAATAACCCGGTTCAACGCTGATGGGGCCTTCGTCCCCAATATACCAATCGGCAGTGCCTGAGATAATGTAATAAAGTTCACGGGTCGGATGATTGTGGGCGAAGTAAACATATCCGCCTCTTAAATAATAAGAACTACAACCAAGCCCCTCCGTTTCGTAGGACGGATAATCGACATCATGTCCAAGCAGTTTGTAATAGTAATGGTGAGACTCATTGGTCGCCATATCTCCCCCACCATTTTGGCGATACCATTCTGGATAACTGGAATTAATCAGTGGAGGCAGCTCCGATTCATGCAAATAATAGCCTGATAATTCATCTGTGGGGATCACAAAAACCTCACTTTGCTCAGGTGTCCCCCCACTATCGACATCACAAACAAGCTTAATCGCAGTAGAATCGGAGCGGTTAAAAGTAGTGCCTTCGGGACATCTGAATTTCCTTGGCAGATCCTGGTCGAAACTACCTGGCGGGTCGTGGGCCAAGAGATTCATTTGAGGAACAGAAGGCTGTGTCGATGCAACTGAATGGTTTGTCCGAGCCTGAACAACCATTGAGCTGGCAATCAGCAAAAAAGATGTACCAAGACAGAGCTTGCTAGCCAAGTGACTAACTGTTCTCAGCATTGGTTTTTGTGACATTGTGCGGCCATGGAATTGGATCAAGATAACCTCCCAGGATGAGTAAACTGGCAGTGAGCATGCAAAGTCTGAATCTGGCACTTTGCGAAGACAATTGTCTAGATCTAACCATCGCTTTTGTGAATCCTGGACATGGTATAGAAATATTTAACTATCCTGAGAGGAATATACAAGTTGTAAACCTATTTATTGGGATAATTATTTTTGTCATGAGATATTACGAACAAAGGGACAAACTGTTAAAAAATGAAAAGTTTATTGGCTACTTCAATATGGAGTAAAAGTTGTCGGTTGAAGTGGCGTAGGTAACCCAACACACCCCTTGTCGCTGTTGGGTTATCTCCTTCGGAGACGCTCCGCGAACGTTCCTCAACCCGCAACCTACGCACAAACCTAATTTTTAGAGTTGACAAAGCACTAGTACAGAACGGCACAAATAAGCCATTCAAAATTCACAAAATGCCTGTTTTACAAGCACTTTGAACTCTAAACTTTGAACTCTGAACTCCGCCTCGCAGTACTAGTTTTGGGTGGAGGTCGATATTCCAAACTCCGAATTCTAATCCTCTTCCACCCGATAGCCCAACTGAGCCAAGCGCAATCGTGACTGTCGCCATTTGGGTTGCACACGGACAAAGAGATCCAAATGCACCTTACCTGCAATTAGCTTTTGGATTTGTTCACGGGCAGCGGTACCGATCGCCTTGAGCATGCTGCCCTTTTTACCAATTAGGATGCCCTTTTGGGAATTGCGCTCCACATTGATCGCGGCATGAACCTGGGTGAGTTGCGGGGTTTCTTGGACGCGATCGATCGTCACTGCCACGGAATGGGGAACTTCTTGGCGGGTTAATAGCAACACCTGTTCCCGAATCAGTTCGCCCATAATGAAGCGTTCCGGTTGATCGGTGACCAGATCGGGCGGGTAGTAGTAAGGGCCAGGTTCGAGATGGGTAATAATTTGCGCTTGTAGCGCTTCTAATCCATCACCATTGAGGGCCGAGAACTTAAGTTGTGGCCAGTTATGATCGCGCACCAGCTCGGCATAGCTTTCATCGAGTTGGTGGGGATTTTCGGGTTGGCGATCGCATTTATTTAAGCCCAGAATCACTGAAGTTTGGCAATGTTGCAGCAGATTCACGATAAAGCGATCGCCCCCGCCTGCTTTAGTGCTCGCATCCACCACCAACAGCACCACATCCACCGCATTGATCGTGTTGCGGGCATTTTGCACAATCACCCGCCCGAGTTCATGGTGGGGTTTATGAATGCCAGGGGTATCCACCATAATAAGCTGGGCGTCGGGGGTGGTGAGGATGCCGCGCAGACGGTTGCGGGTAGTTTGGGCCACGGGGGAAGTAATCGCAATTTTCTGCCCCACCAGTTCGTTCATCAGGGTAGATTTGCCCACATTGGGCCGCCCGAGGATCGCCACAAATCCTGATTTAAATTCGGGGGGAGCGCTGGGGATAGGGGTATACAAAGCTGGCTCAGTTGTCATCAGATTTATCTCCCGCAGAAGTTCGTGCCTTTTTGGTCTTCTTAACCCCTTGACCGAGGTGGCATGAAGGCCAGTCTACCGCGGTCAGGGAGAACGGATTAATTCCACGCTATCGATTGAGATGGAACTTCATGGGTTCGCGTCGCTGTTTTCTGCCACAATGCGAGAACGTGGGCTACTTGTTCTATGAATAAGTTAATGAAAAATCGTATCTATCCCAATTAATTAGGGCACGTCGTCATTTAAAACCAGAAGCCTTACGGGACAAGCGATAGAGCGCCCGACCCCAACAACAGGAAAAGGGGCTGTACGCCAGTCATCGTAAGCATTTACTATCTAACTGACGACAGCCCCTAACACCCCCAACTCAATTAGCCCAATGAACATCAAGAAATACCTGATTATTTTGGCGAGTACTTGGGGGCTGCTCTGGCTCAGCAGCTTTGTAGGCAATGCCCTAGAAGCCGCGGATATTCTCACCCCAGAAAAAATTGGCACCACTGGGCTCAAAGTGATGTTGGCAGTTTATCTTGGGCTTTTTTGGGTAATCGTCTTTTCCGCCATTCCGGTTGCACTGCATTTTTTTGTTCGAGCCCAAATCAAGATTGGCAATGGCGAGTTACCCGCGGTTCAGTTTCTCCAAACCCATTTCCGCCGCATTGTTTATTGCCTTTGGGGGTTCTTTGGGGTGGGCGCGATCGCCCTGAGTCCGATTGCAATTAGTGAATGGGCAAAAAGCATTTAGGCTACATCCGAAGTCATACAGGACAAGCGATTGAGCGCTCGACTTCGAAAACAGAGACCAGGGCGGCAAACCAGTTATCGCAATGACTGATGATAACTGCTAGCCGATCTCTAATCGTGGCTGATGCACTGATGTTTAAACTTCTCTGCGATGGCGGTAAACCCTTGGAGCTGGGGTGCTAGAGTAACTGTTGATCTGTAACTCACCCCTAGGAGATCTGCCCATGAGCTATCGCATGGATCGCCGCGCCTACGCCGAGACCTATGGCCCCACCACTGGCGATCGCGTCCGTTTGGCTGACACCGACTTAATGATTGAGGTCGAACAGGATTTTACAACCTATGGGGATGAAGTTAAATTCGGCGGCGGTAAAGTGATTCGAGATGGCATGGGTCAATCGCCGATCTCGCGGGCGGATGGTGCGGTGGACTTGGTGATTACCAATGCGCTGATTTTGGACTGGTGGGGCATTGTTAAAGCCGATGTGGGGATCAAAGATGGCCGGATCGTCAAAATTGGTAAGGCAGGCAACCCCTATATCCAAGACAACGTGGATATCATTATTGGCCCCGCGACCGAGGCGATCGCGGGCGAAGGGCATATTCTCACGGCCGGTGGTATTGATGCCCATATCCACTTTATTTGTCCACAGCAGATCGAAACTGCGATCGCTTCAGGTGTCACAACCATGATCGGCGGTGGTACGGGGCCAGCCACCGGAACCAACGCCACCACCTGCACCCCTGGCGCGTGGAATATTGCCCGGATGCTCCAAGCGATTGAAGCCTACCCCCTTAATTTTGGTTTTTTGGGCAAGGGCAACAGCAGCCAGCCCCAGGGCCTGGTCGAACAGGTACAAGCGGGCGTGATTGGTCTGAAGCTGCATGAAGACTGGGGCACAACCCCCGCCGCGATCGACACTTGCCTGACGGTAGCCGATGATCATGACGTACAGGTGGCGATTCATACCGATACGCTCAATGAGTCGGGCTTTGTGGAAGCAACGATCGCCGCCTTCAAGAACCGCGCGATCCACACGTACCATACGGAAGGGGCAGGTGGTGGCCATGCCCCGGACATCATTAAGGTTTGCGGCGAGGCAAATGTATTACCTTCTTCGACTAACCCCACCCGCCCTTACACAACCAATACCCTAGAAGAACATCTAGATATGCTGATGGTCTGCCACCATCTGGACAAGAGCATTCCGGAAGATGTAGCTTTTGCAGAATCCCGAATTCGCCGTGAGACGATCGCCGCCGAAGATATCCTCCACGACAAAGGGGCATTTAGCATGATTGCCTCCGATTCCCAAGCGATGGGACGGGTTGGAGAAGTGGTGATCCGTACCTGGCAGACGGCTCACAAAATGAAGGTGCAGTTTGGGCCCCTTCCGGAAGATAGCGATCGCCACGATAACCATCGAGCCAAGCGCTATGTGGCAAAATACACGATTAACCCCGCGATTACCCACGGCATTGCCCATGAGGTGGGGTCAATTGAAGCCGGAAAGCTAGCAGATCTTTGCCTCTGGAAGCCCGCATTCTTTGGGGTTAAGCCGGAACTCGTTATCAAAGGGGGCGCGATCGCTTGGGCCCAAATGGGTGATCCCAATGCCAGCATTCCCACCCCCCAACCTGTTCATATGCGGCCCATGTTTGGCAGCTACGGCGGCGCGATCGCAGCGACTTCGCTGACCTTTGTTTCTCAGGCTGGCTTAGCCGCAGGCATTGGTCAGCAGTTTGGTTTGCACAAGCCCACCGTAGCGGTGGCCAACACTCGCACCATCACAAAAAAAGATATGAAGCTGAATGCCTATCAGCCAGTGGTGGAGGTTGACCCGGAAACCTACGAAGTCCGAGCTGATGGGGAGTTACTTACCTGTGAGCCTGCAACGGTGTTACCGATGGCCCAGCGGTATTTCTTGTTTTAAGAGATCTAATCGGTTGTAGGGTCGGGAGACCCGACCCTGCACCCCGAACCCCATAACCGGCCCTAGTGTTCTGTCAGCTCTAATTTTGTGTGTTGTCTATCGATAGCACTATTGCTGAGTAAGTGATGTAGAAACGAACAACTCACAGTTTTAAGCTTGACGCTGCACTAGTACTCGACGGCGGAAGTAAGCCACCTATTCAAAATCCACCCGATATCTGTCATACAGACACTTTGAACTTTGAACTCTGCACTTTGAACTTCCGCCCTGCGGTACTAGTGACCCACGCCGATATAGCGGAACCCCGCAGCGATCGCCGCCTCCCGATCGAGGAAGTTCCGCCCATCAATGATCACTGCATGGTGCATAGATTTAGCGAGAGTTGCATAATCCAAAGACTTAAACTGCTGCCAGTCTGTCACGAGCACCAAGGCATCACAGCCATCAGCCAAGCGTTCCACATCGGTTTCGACCTGAACCCCTGAGAGGCCATGACGCATCCCGGTTTGGGAGACGATCGGGTCGTAAGCTTTGACCTTTGCTCCCAGACGATTGAGTTGTTCAATTAGATCTAGCGCTGGGGCATCCCGCATATCATCCGTGTCGGGTTTGAAGGTCAGACCCAAGAGACCCACCACTTTACCCTTAAGGATTTTGAGTTCTTGCTGGAGCTTCTCCAGGGTAATCAAACGCTGGCGCTTGTTAACATTGACGGCGGCTTTAAGCAGTTCCGTGTCATAGCCATAGTCATCAGCGGTATGGATTAAAGCTGAGACATCTTTGGGGAAGCAAGAGCCCCCCCAGCCCAAGCCCGCTTGCAAGAACTTGGTACCAATGCGGGAGTCAAGACCAATGCCTGCCGCGACCTGGGTGACATCTGCCCCGACGCGATCGCAGATATTGGCAATCTCGTTGATAAAGCTAATTTTGGTGGCTAAAAAGGAGTTGGCTGCATACTTAATCATCTCGGCGGAGTTGAGATCAGTCACTACCACCGGAACAGGCGGCAAATCTGGATGATCACTATGGGTGCGATCAACCAAGGGCTGATATAGCTCTTTCATCATTTCGATTGCTCGTTCCCCATTGCTGCCCAGAACGATGCGATCGGGATTGAATGTATCGTAAACGGCTGACCCTTCTCGCAAAAACTCAGGGTTACTGACCACATCAAAGTCAGCGGTAATCTCCGGCGTGCCTTCCGTTTTCTGGCGCTCAGACACCCCATCGAGCACAATCATCTGTACCCAGTCTCCTGAGCCGATCGGCACCGTGGACTTGTTGACAATCACTTTATAACCTGCTGTAAGGTGCTGACCAATGCCCCGAGCCACCGCCTCCACATAACGCGTATCGCTCTCGCCCGTGGGCAGAGCCGGAGTTCCCACCGCAATAAAGAGGATCGCGCCATGTTTAACGCCCGCGCCCAGGTCACTGGTAAACTCTAAGCGCCCTGATTCCATGCAGCTTTTCATCAAGTCAGACAGACCTGGCTCATAAATCGGTGACTGACCCGATTCCATCAGTTTGACTTTCTCTTCGTTGTTATCTACACAAATCACATGATGACCAATGTGGGAGAGGCAAACGCCCGTCACTAGACCCACATAACCCGTACCAATAACACAAACTTGCATAATTTTTCGTCCGTAATCTTCTAATGAGTAATCTTCAATCGGTTGTCTGGTCAAACCGGGAGTGCAGGGGAAATCAAGGAAATCCTTCAGTTATAGGCCTACCGTTTATACATAATTTGTCGATCCATAGCATTTCATTTTGGCTATCTCGCCCCCATTTGGGCAGGGCTGTTATATGTTCCTGAAAGAAAAAAGAAAACCCAGAGGTTCTCAGGTAGGGGCTGCGTTTCGCTGCCCTGCCACCCACCTAATTCATGGGCAGGATGGTGTTAAAGGTTACGTGGGGGCACGGAAACCGAGCCCCTACAACAGATCTAAAATTTTCTCTGGTAAACATACAACAGTCCTACCCCATTTGGGGGGAATAAAGGGGGGCAAAAGCAGTATTTTGAGCATGTTTCCGAAACATGTTATGAGCATTAGGTCATCGGCTGAGCATAGAAAGCGGATTGTGTACCATCAAGTCTCAGTAAGGCGATCGCGGAAATCGGCAATCGTTTTTTCCAAACCCGCCTTGAGTCCAATCGTCGGCTCCCAACCCAGCCAGGTGCGTGCTCGGGTAATCTCCGGCTGACGTTGCTTGGGGTCATCCTTGGGCAGCGGCTTAAAGGTGAGTTCCGCATCCGGGTTGATCATGTTTTGAATGGTTTGGGCCAATTCCAGAATGGTGTATTCCCCAGGATTGCCGATATTGACCGGTTCAGTATGATCGCTGGCCATTAGGCGTAAGAACCCTTCAACCAAATCTGATACATAGCAAAAGCTCCGGGTCTGGGACCCATCACCATAAACAGTTAAGGCTCGACCTTCTAGCGCCTGCACAATAAAATTACTCACCACCCGGCCATCATTCGGGAGCATTCTAGGCCCATAGGTGTTGAAAATTCGCACCACCCGCACATCGACACCGTGTTCCCGGTGGTAGTCATAGGTGAGCGTTTCCGCCACGCGCTTCCCTTCGTCATAGCACGAACGAATGCCAGTGCAGTTAACATTGCCCCAATAGTCTTCGGTTTGGGGATGAACTGTCGGATCACCATACACTTCAGAGGTGGACGCCAAAAAAAAGCGGGCTTGAACCCGTTTGGCCAATCCCAACATGTTCATTGTGCCCAGCACATTGGTTTTGACGGTTTTAATCGGGTTGAATTGATAGTGAACTGGCGAGGCGGGACAAGCTAAATGATAGATTTGATCAACTTCTAAGCGAATGGGTTCGGTGATATCATGGCGAATCAGCTCAAATCGGGGGTTGCCCATCCATTGCAAAATATTTTGTTTCCGGCCGGTGTAATAGTTATCCAGACAGAGGACTTCATTATCCTGGGCCATCAGGCGATCAATCAGATGAGACCCCAAAAAGCCTGCCCCACCTGTCACTAGAATTTTCATGCGGTGATTTTAAGGTAACGCGCTACAGTTCACTGTTTTAACTTTAGCCTGCCCAGAGGTGGCGTCAAGCAGATTTTGGAATCACTTCCATTCCGGCTCAAAATGGGGTCAAGCAGGGCGGATGGGTAACTCAATCACAAACTCCGTGCCCTGGCCTGGGGTGGAATGAAACCAGAGCTGTCCACAATGTTTATTAACAATGATTTGGTGGCTGATCGAGAGACCCAAGCCAGTTCCTTTGCCCACTGGCTTGGTGGTGAAAAAGGCATCAAAAATCTTGGCTTGGATCGTCTCCGGGATACCTGATCCATTATCTGCGATCGAAATCTGGACGTGCTCGCTCCCTTGTATTCGGGTTTTAAGCCAAATCGTTGGCGTCTCTGCTGCTCGCGCTGAAGATTTTCTGTCCTCCAGGGCGTCTAAGCTATTACCCAAAAGATTCAAAAACACTTGATTAAGCTGGCTGGGATAACAGCTCACTAACGGCAGTTCACCGTAATACTTCTCAATCTGAACTGTTGAGCCCATTGCTTGGGTCTTAAAGCGATTATGCAAAATCAGCAATGTACTCTCAAGACCTTCATGGAGATCCACCGTCTTGGTTTCCGACTCATCCAATCGGGAGAAATTGCGTAGGGATAAGACCAATTCCCGAATTCGCTCTGTCCCCACAGTCATCGACTGGAGCAATTCGGGTAAATCCTCCCGGACAAATTCCAAATCCATTGCATCTATGTGCTCAGCGATCGCTACTGAGGGCTGAGGGTTTTCTTGGCAGAATAAATCCACCAATTGCAATAAGTCATGGCTATACTCTCGGGCGGGCTTGAGATTGCCATGAATAAAATTGATTGGATTATTAATTTCATGGGCAATACCCGCCACAAGCTGACCTAAAGACGACATTTTCTCCGTATGCACGAGCTGAACTTGAGTATTTTTGAGATGCTCCAGGGCTGCATTGAGTTCGGTGGTGCGTTCGGCAACACGCTGCTCTAGGGTTTGGTTGAGATGATGGAGCTTGAGATGAAGCTTAATCCGAGCCAAAACTTCAACATGTTTAAGTGGCTTAGTGAGGTAATCTACAGCTCCCAATTCGAGGCCTTTCACCTTATCCACCGTATCAGCAAGGGCTGTCATGAAAATAACCGGAATCCCTTGGGTGGCCTCTGCGGCCTTGAGCCGACGACAGGTTTCAAAGCCATCGATGCCATCGGGCATCATCACATCGAGCAAAATTAAGTCTGGATGGCTGTGTTCTAAGCGTTTGAGGGCCGCCTCGCCACTCTTGGCGATCGCCACTTGGTAGCCCGCTGACCCCAACAGACTAAAGATTACCTGGATATTCGTCGGGTTATCATCCACGACCAAAATGGTACTGGGATTGGCGGGGGCAGGGGTAGCAAGTTGAGACTCCAGCATGGCAGCGCGTTGATTCTGTCCAGAGGGTAATGGGGGGATAGGTAGAGTAGACGTACTATGAGGTTCGGGCATGGGTTTCAATCCAGTCAAGGATGGCATCAATTTCAAAATCGTCTGCCCAGGCCAAGATTTGTTGGGCAAAGGGGGCATAGTCCGGTGAGTGGGATTGGAGTTGTTCGGCGGCTTGCCGAATCTGGGTGATCAGGCCCGCTTGCGCTGCTATTTGCAAGGATTCAAGCTCCGATACTGTCGGCATAACCCAATTCGTAGAGGTGGACAATGTTGGCATTGAACGGACAGGCTCTGGTGTTGTTTCAGCTTGATATTGCCAAGTGAGGGGGACATGTGCTTGCAACTCTGCTAAGAAGGTATCTACATTCACGGGTTTGGTCATAAAACTAGTACAACCTGCATCCAGGCTGGCATTACGATCGCCCGTCGACAAACTAGCTGAGGCGGCAAGAATGGGGGTCTGGGCAAATTTCGGCAACTGACGTAGACGACGGGTCATCTCTAGGCCATCCAGTTCCGGCATCCCCACATCGGTGATGATCAAGCAGGGTTGTAGGGCGATCGCTTTTTCTAACCCATCATTGCCGTTCACTGCTTCTTGCACCATAAAGCCCAATAACTCCAGAATACTGCGTAATACCGCCCGATTTTCCGGATAATCATCGACCACCAGCACGGCTTGGGGGTCTTCGGTATAACCGACGAGGTTGCTCTGTGGTGTCATTGTTGTTGGCTCCCGCCATTCTTCAGCGATGGGCAGGGCTAGATCAAACCAAAACTGACTACCGTGGCCCGGTTGGCTGGTGGCCTGAATTTGGCCCCCCATTAACGCCACAATTTGCTGAGCGATCGCCAGCCCTAGACCCGTTCCAGCTTCTTTTTGGGCGCGATCGCCGAGTTGCTCAAAGGGTAAAAAGATGGTGTCGAGCGTTTCTGGGGCCATGCCAATGCCCGTGTCTTCGACCCGGAAGTGAATCGGGATACGATGATCAGCAGCCCACTCATCTCGACGTTCCACACGAAACCTGACCTGACCTGCCTTGGTGAACTTTACTGCGTTGCTGAGCAGATTGAGCAGCACTTGACGTAGCCGCTTGGGATCAGCATGGAGAGCGAACGGTAAATTTGGATCAGTATCAAAGTAAAATTGAACTCCTTTCTGCTCAGCCTTAAGGCGGCCCATATGGGCCGTGGCCTGTAAAAAATCTCGAAACTTAAAGTCTTCAGGATGCAGCTCGAGCTTGCCTGCTTCAATTTTGGCTAGATCCAAAACATCATTAATCAGCGTTAGCAAATGGGAGCCACATTGCTCAATGCTCTCCACCCTTTGGCGTTGCTCAGCAGTCAACGTTCCATCCCGTTCCAAAATTTGGGCATATCCCAAAATGCCGTTTAAGGGCGTGCGCAGTTCATGGCTCATGTTCGCCAAAAATTCACTTTTGGCATGGTTGGCAACTTCAGCCGCTTCTTTGGCTTGCTCCAGTTCCAACGCCCGCTCTGCTTGTTCAGTGAGGAGTTTTTTAACTTGGTGGATCAATTGATTGAGCGATCGCGCCAAGCAACCAATCTCATCAGTACCCGTCTGGGGGGCTTGGAGGTCAAAATCCGCTGCTTGGGTGACCTGTTGAGCTACTTGGGTGACTTGTTGAATCGGACGCGCGATCGCTCGACTGGTCAAAGTTGCCAACACTAACGCCAACAACATTGAGAGCACCATACTAACGATGATGATTTGTAAACGGAGCATCTGGGCAACAGCAAATGCAGCTTGAGCTTGTTGATACTGGGCTTCCGCTGCTTCTACGGTTTGAGTGAGCTGTGCGGCCAGGCGCTCAAACTTGACGCCCAGCCGCACCGCTTCTCCAGTGTTGGTGATTACTAAAATCTGCTGTCGCCCCTGTTCGATAGCAGCGTCCTGACGTGGAATTTGAGTTGGACGCAGCGTTTGCCAGAGCTGATCAATCAGTTTCTCATAGGCCAAAGTGGCAGTACGATAGTCCTGCACTAGGGTTTGTAGGCTGCCATCGTCTAAAACAACATCAGTACGCAGACTTTGGGCAATGAATGCGTCTAAATCTTGGGTTAATGCCATGACTTGATTGACATTGTCTTGAAATTTAGCGGCTTCATATTTTGCCCAAACCGAATCACCAAGAACTGCAATCAGCCGTTGGGGATGGGCTTGGACTTCGAGAACTTCTTTTTCGAGGTCATTGAGCAAGAGCTGTTGGCGGCTGGCCCAGGCCAAATTTTGCAAGGCCTGGCGTTCAGCAATTGCCCCCCAGACCAGACCCACGCTCACCCCCGCGATCGCCACGCCAACTGCCAAAGCAAACCCAGAACCAATTTTCTGAGCAATCCCCAGTTTACTGAGGCAGTGATAGAGTCGGCTGGACAATAAAAAGCGGGGCATGGGTTATAGACAGAATCAGCAGGTTAGGAACAGCAATGATGCTTGCTATGCCAGGAATTCCCCCTGACCAATCGCTTTGTAGACCGCCCGAATCGAAGCGTAATCACCGTCTTTTGTAGTTTGGGATTGTTCATAGTGACAAAACTGTTAACGTCCCCTTGGCTTCACCTTAGCCGCAAAAGTGTGGCATTAGGTTAAACAAAGATTAAGGGCGGCTCAAAACACTCACTGTGATTATGCTTGCATTGTCTCTGGTAACAGCCACGGCAAATCAACCGTAACCGTTGTTCCGCAATTGAGTTGGCTTTCAACCGCGATCGCCCCACCATGCAGCTCTAGACAAGTCTTTAA
>JAAHHN010000179.1 GCA_010672165.1 Spirulina sp. SIO3F2
TCTGTACTTGGCTGGAAATACTAAGTGATATAGCAAAACCGTTACATTATGACTCTTATGGATATACTCGCTCATTCCCTGATTTTAACGCCGCAGAGCGGCGGGGAATTTACCCCAAGAGATTAAACATAACAAGAAACCATAGTTAACATAACCAAAAGTTGACCGAGGAACATTGCCCTGTTCTATTGAAAGCCGAGTCGTCATTACGGAAACGAAGCTGTACATCTCAATATCGGAAATAATATATGTTGCTGGGATTAGATTGGTCAACAAGTCGATGATTGCCTGGGTTTCTAAACAATCGTTTTGGGGTAAATCGATCAAAGTAGCAACGGGGCGATCGGCCAGTATTGTGTCTATGTTTGCAAATTCTTGTTGAACCAATACGTTAAGATGTTCTCGGTTGACGGCAATACCCAAACCCTCTAATCCTTCTAAACCCGATTCAATGGCTTGATTGTAAGCTCCACACCGACAATACTGATTGACTTTTATACCGTAAACCTTGGCTCGATCTACCGCAGATTTGGCGAATTCAAGTGCAGTCGAGAGGGTCTTTTCTAAAGACTCAAAATCCACAGTCATTAACTCTGTTTCTGCCAGATTGAGATGCAGGTCAAATATCAGCTCATATAAACTATCCCAATGATGAGTTTCGAGTAAATTGAGACCCGATTTAAAGTAATTATTGGCTGCCTCATAAGCGGTAGATGCTTTGGCTTTATGACCTGCCTTTAAGTTGAGTTCAGCCAGTTTCTGCGTCGCATTATCCTCCACCAATAAGCGTTGGCCGATATTGAGTTGGTTAACAATATCGAAAATCCTTTCCTCCTGCTCTCGTGGAGATAAACGAGCAAGTAACTTTTGTCCGATGTGATAATGAGTCGCTTCTTTTTGGTCGTCTAGAATCAAGGAATAGGCTGCTTGTTGGACACGATCATGCAGAAATTGATAGCCGACTGCAACATCAGTAAAAACTTCTCGAACCACAGGAATGGTCTCTTGGAAAAACTTGTAAGTCTCACTAACAGGTAGGATGAATCCCTCTTGTAATGCTGGCCACAAGGCCGCCGCGGTCTCCTCCAAGGGGCGATCGCTAGCTGTGGCTAAAGCGTCCAACTCAAACTGATTACTCAGGCAAGCGGCCAGTTTTAAGACATTGCAGGTTTCTGGAGGGAGTTTGTGCAATCTTCCTGCCATAAATTCGATGACATCATCCGAGAGTGCCAACTCTCGTACTTTCGTGAGATCGCATTGCCATCCTCCCTTATTTCCCCCCTTAGTAAGGGGGGATTGAGGGGGGATGAAAACAATCCAGCCATCCTCATACAATCCTTTGAGAAATTGCGTTGAAAAGAAGGGATTGCCTTGAGTCTTCCCATAAATCAATTCTGTTAGGGGCTGTACAACAGATTGATCACAACTGAGACTGTCTGCTGTCAGGCAATTGAGATCCTGTTTGCTCAAGGGGTTGAGGGTAATCGTTGCGATCGCAGCACCAGATTTTTCGATTTCGGCGATCGCCAACATGAGGGGATGGCTAGGAGAAACTTCATTATCCCGATATGCCCCCAACAACAATAGATAATCCTGCCGGGTATCTCCCATGAGGAGTTGGATTAACTTTAAAGAGGCAGCATCGACCCATTGCAAATCGTCAATGAAAATCACGAGAGGATGTTGGGGAGTCGCAAAGACTTGTATAAACTGCCCAAACAGTTGGTTAAAACGATTTTGGGTGGCACTACCAGACAATTCTGAAACGGGGGGCTGTTGTCCGATAATTTGCTCTAATTCCGGGATGACATCGATAATTACTTGTGCTTGTTCTCCCAAGGCTTGCAGAATTTCCCCTTTCCATTGTTGCAACTGGCGATCGCTCTCTCCTAAGAGTTGCCCCATCAAATCTCGGAAGGCCTGGACAAAGGCAGAAAACGGGATATTGCGTTGAAATTGGTCGAATTTTCCCTTAATAAAATAGCCGTGCTGACGGACAATCGGCTTTTGGACTTCATTGATGACCGCAGTTTTCCCAATTCCGGAGAACCCTGCTACTAATATCAATTCACTGTTGGGTGTTGGGTGTTGGGTGTTGGGTTCTCCCCCTTTTGGGAGACGGCTGGGGGGTGGGTCAGGGTTTTGGGAAGGATTAGCGACTCTTTCAAAGGCATTGAGGAGAATTTGTACTTCTTGCTCACGTCCGTAGAGTTTTTCGGAGAGAACAAAGCGATCGCAGATATCTCTTTCTCCCAACTCAAACGGCTCAATTTTTCCAGTTTCCTGCCATTGTTGTTGACATTTTTCGAGGTCGTATTTCAATCCCAATGAACTCTGATAGCGATCCTCAGCATTTTTCGCCATCAATTTCATCACGATTTCGGCTAGGGCTGTAGGGACTTGATTCTCTCTGCCCCCCTTATCAAGGGTGGTGACGATCGCCGGGGGGATTTTGGCAATATGTGCGTGAACTAATTCGAGGGGGTCTTCACTTTCAAAGGGTAATTTTCCCGTTAATAGTTCGTAAAATGTGACCCCTAACCCATAAAAGTCGCTGCGATAGTCAATACCTCGATTCATGCGTCCAGTTTGTTCTGGAGAAAGATAGGGAAGTGTCCCTTCTAAAACATTGGGCGTTTGAATAGTTTGGGTTTCTTTGGGCAATACGGTTGCAATACTAAAATCAATGAGCTTGACTTGTTGCGTTTCAGGATGAATGAGTATATTAGCCGGTTTAATATCTTTATGAATAATATGATTTTGATGTAATTGATGCAGGATTTCCGCGAGTTGAATAGCAATATCAAGAAATCTCGCGATCGTATCTCTAATCTCTGCCTCCTCACTAATCACTGATTTCGATGCACGTTCCCTAGGCGAATTTGATTCGCTGGGGTCGCATCGCTGAGAACTGGTGACTGATAACGCAACGCCCCCAAAATCTTCCATAATCAAGGCATAGCGATCCTCGTAGCGTTCGAGAGCAATTGGCTTGACAATACCCTCGATATTGAGATTACGGGCGATCGCATATTGATTGCGAAACTGGACTAATTCGTTAAAGGAAGGATATTCATGACCCATCAATTTAATAATGACGGGTTGCCCATTTTTAATATTCTGACCACGATAGACAAGTGTGCGATCGCTTTCATGAATCAGGGTGCTCGCTTGATAGTTCGAGATTGTAGGGGAGTCAAACAAAATCATTATTACTTCATTTGAATGGTTCTTTTAAGTTTAAAAGGAAATCGTGAAAGGCTACATTGATTTACAATTTTTAATGAACTATGAGTACAACCTTTAATCGATTGGTAGAGAAATAATAAATTCTGTCCCTTTGCCTAATTCAGAATGACAGGCGATCGTGCCCCCATGCTTTTCGGTAATAATTTGATGGGCGATCGCCATTCCCAAACCTGTTCCTTTCCCCACTTCTTTGGTCGTAAAAAAGGGATCAAAGATTTTGGCTTGGGTAACTGCATCGATCCCAATACCATTATCTTGAATTTGAATCGAGAGATGAGCATCAACCACTTGAGTTTGAATAGTAATACTGCCCTGCCAATCCTCTGATACTTGTGAATATTGTGCTTCGACGGCATCAATCGCATTGGTGAGAATATTCAAGAAAACTTGATTAATTTGCCCGGCATAACATTCAACTTGAGGAATATCGCCATACTGTTTGTAAATCTGGATTGCGGGGTGTGATTTGTGTTGCGATCGCAAGCGATTCTGCAAAACGGTGAGTACACTCTCAATACCAACATGGAGATCAACTGATTTAAGTGCTGATTCATCAAGACGTGCAAACGTGCGTAATGATTTCACCATTTCCCGAATCCTTGTTGTTCCCACTCGCATCGATTTGAAAATGTCATAGACATCTTTTTTAAGAAAATCCAATTCTATTTCCTCGATCACCTGTATAACCTCTGGATGGGGTTGAGGCTCATGCTGTTGATACAGCATCACCAAGCGAATTAAATCTTGGGTATAGCCCTTAATATGCTTAAGATTGCCATGAATAAAATTAATCGGATTATTAATCTCGTGGGCAACCCCAGCAACCAATTGTCCCAAAGCAGACATTTTTTCTGATTGAATCAGTTGGGTTTGAGTCTGCTGTAACTGATGTAAGGTCTGCTGTAGATCTTGATTCTTCGCCTGAAGTTCTTGTGTTCGTTCGTGAACTTGCGTTTCTAGAGTATGGTTGTAGTCTGCTAAGTGATGATAGAGTTGGGCATTTTCGATCGAAATTGCCGCTTGAGTGGTGAGCAGATTGAGCACTTCTAAGCGGTTGGCGGTAAAGGCATCCGCTGTCAGATAATTTTCAAGATATAAAATACCATTGAGCTGACCTTGTTTGTGAATGGGTAAACAGACCAAACTTTGCGGCTGCTGCGCGATAAAATAGGCATCTTGCAGCAGCGGCTGCTCACGGTCAATTTGATTGAGCAGTACGGTTTTTTGAGTGCGCTTAACCGTATCCAAAATACGGTGGGGCAAGTGCGACCCCTTATCTTCAAGCTGTGCTGTCCAGAGCTGACAACTTTGGCTATCGCATTGAGCAGCAACTTTCCACTGTTCGGCTGTTCGCAATACTAATAATGCCGCGTTTGCACCGGCATTGGCCAAGATGATTTGCATCAATCGGTTAAGTAAGGCATCCAGTTCTATTTCTTGCGAGAGCGCTTGGGACGCATTGAGCACCGAGATCAGATCCAGTTGGGTTGTGGTGGTGGTGACGGTATTGATTGTAGGGACTAAGGACTGTTCTGAGTTAAATGTGAGGAATTGAGGATAAGCCTGCTCTAGTTGCTGAACTTTGGTTTTCGCGCCCCAGGTGGCATAGCCATAATAGGCTTCTTGGAGGTATCCGGCTGCGATTTTGGTTTTTTCTAAGCTGAAGTAGAACTTCGCCGCCAATTCATTGGCCAGGGCGGCTTCCGATTGATAGCCTTGGGCAGTGGCCCCCGCGATCGCTCGATCGTACAGTTCCATCGCTGGGTATTGCTCCCCCTCCACCCGTGCCCATTCGGCGGCAACCAAATCATATTTGTGCTGAAAGTTGCACGGCGCAAACGTCGCCCAACGCTTTAACTCAGCTTGGTTAGCCACCACCCGATCGCGCCCTGCTGTGGTCAAGGGCTCCGAGGCTAAGAGCGCCAAGCTGTAGTAGAAATTATGTTCAACCACATAGAGTGTGCCCAATGCCGCTTGTCGATGTTGCCACCCCTGCGCTCCAGCAGCCACCGCGCCGGCAATATCCCCGCAGAGATAAGCAAGACGAGTTTGGGCTTCATAAAAACAGAGCACCAAAAACACAATGCTATTTTCTTGCCAAAAGGCGAGGCTTTCCGGCCCATTGAGGATCTCGCCATTCAGTTGTTCGGGACATTCAGGGGCAGTGCGCAGATTTGTGACCACCTGTTGGTTAATGCGCAAAAAGCCCGCATGGAAGTCATAATGGGCGCGGGTGATGCTCAATAAATGCCGCTGCTGACGCTGGCCGACCGTCTCCAAAGACACACCCTGATAAAAGAGATAGTTGCAATAATGCACCGCCGCATAGAAGGCATATTCCACATCCCCGTTGTCAAAACCGGCTTGGATCGCTGCGGGGAGGTCAGCCGTGGCCTGGCCAATATGTTCCTTCCAGGGCCGAATAAAGACATTAAACATATTGCTAACTTTGGCAATCAGTTCCCGCGCCTCCAATTGCTCCAAGAGTTGCAAGGCCAGTTTGCCAAAGGCATAGCCCGCCTCAATCTCATCATAGACGCCGCAAAGCAATGCCCCGTACCAACTATAGGCAGAGGCAGCAATGGGAGAGTTACCCACCGTCATACATTGCTGTACGGTCTGCATCACGATTAAAGGAAAGAGGGCAGGGTTCGCAATGTAGGCTGCTGAATTGGCATTGGTGAGTATCCGGATCGCGGCGAGTTGAGTGGCATCGGTGGCAATCGGTAAGGCAGCGAGGGTGGGGATTTCCTCCAGAGGGCAGGCGATCGCTTGGCGACAGGCTTGGGTTGCCTGTTCAAGTTGCGGGGCGGCGGTGGGGATCTGGATCTCCAGAAGTGCCAACACGTCTACTGCGAGGGCGATCGCCTCGCTCATCTGATTTTGATTAATTTCAAAGAGAATCTGTAACTCATGCACCCGGACGCGATCGAGCAGGGTTTGGCTGTGGGCCAAGGTGTCTTGGGCTAAGGTTTGAGCTGTTGCGAGGTTATGGCTGAAATATTCGGCTTCAATGGTGGCGATCGCCAAATCAAATTGCAAGTTATATTGCTGCTCCCAGCCGTCTGGCTCCAGCCATGCTTGGCCCGCGTAGCCGTAGCGGCCACTGGCTTCGTAGGCTACAGCGGCCTTAGCTTTTTGGCTCGCTTGCCAATTGAGGCAGGCAATCTGCTGACGTTCAGTGCGATCGCTAACCAGGGTTCTGGCGGCATTGAGATGATTCACAATACTAAAGAGTTGCTGCTCCTGTTCTGCCAGGGTGAGATTATGCCAGAGTTGTCGGCCAATTTTGAGGTGGGTGGCTTGTTTATGGTCAGGCGCAATCAGGGCTTCGGCCGCTTGTTGAACGCGATCGTGTAAAAAACGATAGGTCGCCGTTACGGTGGCCGGCTCCACTGCAACGGCATCTTGGCCCTGAAAAAATTTATAGGTTTCCCCTTCCGGCAACACAAACCCCACTTGTAAGCCTTGCCAGAGGGCGGTGGCGGCTGCATCTGTATCCGTTTGGCTGACCACAGCTAAGCTGTGCAGATCAAAGCGATTGCCAATACAAGCGGCCAGCTTCAGCGCCTCTTGAGTCTCTGTCGGCAGCTTTTGGAGTCGTCCGACCATAAACTCCACCACATTATTGGTCAGGGCTAATTGCCGCACAGCCGTTAAGTCACATTGCCAGTAGCCCTGTTGGGCCTCAAACTGGAGTTGACCCTCGGTATACAGACCCTGCAAAAACTGCCGGGTAAAGAAGGGGTTGCCTTGGGTCTTCTGAACCACCAATTCAGATAAGGGGGCAGCCATCTCCAGCTCACAGTGCAAGGTATCCGCGACCAGGCGCGTGACGGCTTCCTGGTTAAGGGGCTGGAGGGTCAGGGTATGTAGGGCGATCGCCTGCTGTTGAATTTCATCGAGCATCAGCATCAAGGGATGGGCAGGAAAGACCTCATTATCCCGATAGGCCCCCAACAACAGGAGATAGCCCGTCTCAGACTCTGTGACCAACAATTTCAACAGATTTAAGGAAGCCGCATCCACCCATTGCAGGTCATCCAAAAACAAGACAAGGGGATGTTCTGGGGTGGTAAAAACAGCAATGAATTTCTGAAACAAGAGATTGAAACGGTTTTGTGCGGCATTCCCAGACAGTTCAGAAACCGCTGGCTGGGGGCCAATAATGTGTTCCAGTTCAGGAATCACGTCAATCAGAACTTGACCATTCTCCCCCAAGCTATTGAGGATTTGACTGCGCCACTGGGCTAACTCCGCATCCGACTCGCTCAGCAGTTGGGTCATCAGGTCGCGGAAGGCTTGTACCACTGCAGAGAAGGGAATGTTGCGATTAAACTGGTCATATTTTCCTTTAATGAAATAGCCTCGCTTGGCAACGATGGGTTTGTGAACCTCGTTGATCACTGCCGTTTTGCCAATACCGGAAAACCCGGCCACCATTAGCATTTCAACCGCGCTTTTCCCCTCAGAGCCAGCGGGAGAATCTGGCATCACGGGTTGCGCCTGGGGAGAGGCAACACGAACAAACGCATTGAGGAGGTCTTGGACTTCGGCCTCACGTCCATAGAGTTGGTCGGGAATAATGAAGCGATCGCAAACATCACGCTCACCCAGCTCAAAGTCAGCAATCGCACCTGTGCTTTCCCACAATTGCAGACATCGCTCTAAATCATGCTTCAACCCCAAAGCACTCTGATAACGGTCTTCCGCATTCTTGGCCATCAGCTTAAGCACAATCGCTTTGAGGGCAGTTGGAATCGCAGGGTTTAGCTCTGGAAAGCTCGGCAGTTGAGCAATGTGGGCATGGAGAAGTTCCAAGGGATCTTCCGCAACGAATGGTAATGCTCCCACAAGCAATTCATACAACGTGACGCCGAGAGAATAGAAATCCGTACGATAGTCAATGCCCCGATTCATCCGTCCCGTTTGTTCTGGAGAGATGTAGGCTAGCGTTCCCTCTAATCCCTTGGGATTGACCAGTTGCCGCTGCTCCTTCGGTAAGAGTGATGAGATGCTGAAATCAATGAGCTGAACCTGTTTAGTTTCAGGATGGATGAGGAGGTTGGCCGGTTTGATATCTTTATGGATGACTTGCTGGCTAGCAAGGATGTGCAGAGCTTCGGCCAGTTGAATCGCCAGGGTGAGCAATTCACTCAAATCCTGCTCAGCGTCTTGCCAATAGCTTGAGAGGGAGACTGCACCTTCATCAGGCATCACCAGCGCATAGCCGTTGTTGTAACGTTCTAGGGCTAAGGGGTTGACGATGTAGGGGAAGTCGAGGTTTTGGGTGATGACGTATTGGTTGCGAAACTGAACCAGCTCGTTGAAGCTGGGATGCGGGTTACGTAGAACTTTGATGATGACAGGTTGGTTGTTGGTGAGGTGAACGGCACGATAGACGAGGGTGCGAGTTCCGCTGTAGAGCAGCTCGGTTTCTTGATAACCTGTTAAATTCAGCATTCGTGATCACTCAATACATTAACTCAAGCTGAGACGTTGCTTAAACTCCTCTTTAAATTATGGCAATGGGTTAGCAAAATGCCCATGCAGGCTCTGTAAAAATTTCTAGGTGTATTGATGGCGGTTCTCAAATATCAGCCAATGGTAGGGTGATGTTGAAAGTTGTGCCTTGACCGAGTTTTGAGGTGCAGTTAATCACCCCCCCATGCTTGTCGGTGATGATCTGGTGGGCGATCGCCATCCCTAATCCCGTACCTTGACCCACCTCTTTTGTTGTAAATCCTTGTTCAAAGATCCGGGCTTGAGTTTCAGGGCTCATCCCACAACCATTGTCTTGAATCTCAATCTGGACTTGGTTTTCTGCACAGGTGGTGCAGATGGTAATGCGATTCGGATTTGCTGCGATTTCAGCAAAAGTCTTTCCAGCATTGGCTTCATCAAAGGCATCAATGGCATTGGTTAATAGATTCATAAAGACTTGGTTTAATTGACCAGGAAAACAGTGGACTTTGGGGAGATCATCATAATCTTTGATGATCTCGAGCGCGGGTCGCTTGTCATTAGCTTTCGTACGATGTTTTAGAATCAACAAAGTACTGTTGAGCCCATTGTGGATATCGAATTCAGTTTTGTGATCTTGATCGGTTCGGGAGAAGGTACGTAGGCTATTACTAATATCTTGAATGCGATCGATCCCTACATTCATTGAGTTGAGCAGCTGGGGCAAATCTTCACAAATAAACTTAAAATCTATATCCTCTAGTTCTTCCTGAATATCGGGGTCATTGGGACACTTTTCTAATAGAAAGTCAATGAGCTGAAATAGCTCCTGTGTATAATCTTGGGCGGGTTGGATATTCCCTTTCAGAAAGCCAGTTGGATTGTTGATTTCATGGGCGACTCCGGAAATCAAATTACCCAACGCAGCCATCTTTTTTTCATTCTGTATAGTTTGGAGCTGCATCTGTTTTCTCTCTTGCAAAGCTTGCTCTAAAGCATGGGTTTTTTTCAAAATCAGGGACTCAGTTTGCTGTTGCTCAACAATTTTCTGCTCTAAATCTGTAAAGGTATCCTGGAGTTGATGGGTCATCCGGGTGAAAGCCTGGGCCAATTGCCCCAATTCATCTTGTCGCTGAACATCAAGATCAACAGCAAAATCACCAGCAGTCACTTGCTGAGTCGCTCCGAGGAGGGATTTGAGGGGAGTCGCCACCTGTCGTCGCAACACAATGAAGAGCAGCAGGACTTCCACAAGCAAGGATGCTAGACCCACAGCCAGTAGAAACCAAGTATTGCTCAGGGCTTGGTTTTGCAGCAACTTTTCCGGGTAGACCGTGATCAAGTACCAGTCTGGGCCTTTGAGACGGGCGATCGCCAGATATTCACGATCATCAGGATTATAGACAACGCTATATTGTTGAGACGTCTGCTGGGCGAATGAAAAGACCCGCTGCAAACTGGGATCACTGACGGTTTGCACGGTCAACTTTCCTGCCTCGGCTTGGATCAGATCCATCATCTGTGGGGCGGCAATCAGTTGGCCATCCGTCCGCACGAGCACATTGTAGGTTCCATCGAGATGGTCATCAATGACGCGGGTGATCAAATCGTTCAAGACGAGATCATGGCCGATGGTGCCCAAATGACGACCGTTGGAGTCATCAATGGGCGTTTCCGCAGAGACGACCCATTTCTCCATGACCGAATCTCGATAAACCCCTGTCCACAGGGTCTTGCGCTCTGGGTTATGAACCACATCTCCTAAATATGCCCATTCTTCCGCACGAATGTCATAGTCTGTCGGGGCAGAAATACCATAATCTACGCCTGGGATATAGACATTAACAGCTCCCTCTGGCAGGCTGATGTAAGTGTTCAAGAAATTAGTTTGCCAGCCCAAACCATACTGTTCCACTAAGTTATAGGACAGGGCCAATCTACTTTTGAAATCGGCATTCAGGTCAACGTCAGGTTGGACAAACGTGGTGGGATAATGCTCTGTATCAAACGTATCGAATTGCTTGTCTTCGGAAACGTTGCGAACCGTATGGTCTGACCATTGAAAAAACTGGCGATCGAAAGCGGTTTGCCCGTCATGATGATCCAGGATGGCTAGCTGGTCTAGAAATTGTTGACGCAAGAGGGTGTGGTTAGTTTGTGCTATAACAAAAACCGCTTCCTCCCGTTGCCCTCGTTCAGTAATGTAGCCCAATAACTGTGCTTGAGTATCATGGGCAAGTTGAGACATCAGATGCCAGTAACTGATCCCTGAGATGGTCAATACGACCAAGGCTAGTCTCAGTGCCATATTAAGGAGGGTTTTGACCGTTAGCGATCGGACTGGGGAGGATTTTTGATCGAAGGGGGGATCAACCATTAGGGGTTTGAGAGAGCAAAAAATTTTGCATAGTCAGCTTTCTCCAATCATATGGCTGAATCAGGACTGTTGACTGTGATACCGTTCACCAACGCAATGAGCTACATTGAGTTCGCCGGTATTAGTCAACTGGAAGGGTAATGGTAAATGTCGTTCCTGCGTCGAGTTCTGAGGTGCAGGTGATCGTACCACTATGTTTTTCGGTGATGATTTGGTGGGCGATCGCGGCTTCCTCCTCTCTCTTTAACTGCTCAAACTTTGGACAGATGATCTTGAATGAATTCAGTCAATTTCTTGAGTCGAAAACCATTGGCTAATTGCAATATTTCTCCGCCAAAAGCAGCAAAAGTCTTATCTGATTCCAAGTGTTCCTTAACAACTTCTTTCATCCTTTGAATATCTCCATCTTGCAAGAGATTGAGTAATTGTTCCAAAACTTCTTGGCTGGGAGGAACGATCGCTTCGGTAGAACTCTCTTGAGAGTCTGTGGTGGCATGTTCTTCATAGACCCACTCTAATTGGAGGTACTCTTGTATAGCACTTAGCAATTGGTCAGCTTGCACGGGTTTGGGTAAAAAGACGTTTGCTCCTGCATCGATCGCTTCTTGTTGATTGCTCTCAAAAATACTGGCAGATGAGGCAATCGTGACAATAGTCTTGCGGGTTTCAAAAGTGCGGATGGCACAAAGCAACTCATAGCCGTTCATCTCAGGCATCATCAAATCAGTGATGACAAGATCAGGTTGGCTTTGCTGGATTTTCTCCCATGCCTTTCGACCATTTTCCGCCTCAGCGATCTCAAAGCCGAGCGGTTCGAGCAAACCGACGACAACCGAGCGATTTTCCCAGCGATCGTCTACCACGAGAACATCTCGTTTTTCTCCTTGATAGCCCACGATCGCGCCCTGCTCGATGATTGAAGTCCTCGCCGCCCACTCTCGGGCTGCGAGGACTTCAATCTCGAACCAAAACGTACTGCCCTTGCCCAATTCGCTCTTAACTTGCAATTGAGACCCCATCAATTCGACAATTTGTCGGCTGATGGCAAGCCCCAAACCCGTTCCTTCTGTTTGTTTTTTGCGATCGCCGACTTGCTCGAAAGGTTGGAAAATCGTTTCGAGTTGTTCGGGTTCCATCCCTACGCCCGTATCGATAACGGAAAAACGCAGGCGATGGCGTTCGGGAGAAGGAGACTCCAACACCTCAACAGTGAAGCGAACAGAGCCGCGATCGGTAAATTTGATGGCATTGCCCAAAAGATTAATCGAGACCTGTTGCAGGCGTTTTTGATCGAGAATAATGGCTTCGGGTAGATTTTCCGGGGGTTGATAGATAAACTCTAAGGCCTTGCTATCGGCACGGATACGACAGATTTCCACAACGCCTTGCAAGAACGCTGGAAGATGGATGGTATTGGAATTCAGGTCAAGTTTACGGGCTTCGATTTTGGCTAAATCTAAAACATCGTTAATTAAGTTCAACAGGTGAGATCCACATTGATGGATGATACTTACCCCTTGTTTTTCCTTGTCTCCTAAAGATTGAGAACGATTGAGGATTTGCGTGTAGCCGAGAATGCCATTGAGGGGAGTTCGCAACTCATGGCTCATACTGGCAAGGAAGTCGCTTTTCGCTTGGTTGGCGCGATCGGCTTCTTCTTTGGCACGTTTCAACTCTGAAGTGCGTTCTGCGACCCGTCGTTCAAGTTCGTTGTTGGCTTGGCGATTTTCACTGACGATCGCGCAGAGTAGGTATCCCGTCAATCCGACCACCAGAATGAACGATTGCAATAATATCAATGACTGGGAGAGATTCTCGCGCACGAAAGGCCCAAAACCCTGCCGCGTTGCCACAATCGCAATTCCGTCAATTAAAAATACCAGTAGGGTGGATTCCGCTTGCCGAAATCGAAAAGCGCACCACATTAAGAGGGGCAAGGTCATATATTCTAGAGCGTATTCCTGCCAAAAAGAAAGATAGCTAATGCCAATGGCCGTGCCGAGAAGTAGGGCAAATTCTCCAACCTGCCAAACTCCCCACTGCCGCTTACCCTGCCAATCAAACCAACTCAATAGGGCGGGAGTCACTAGGGTAATACCGCCGAGAACGGCAATATACCAAAGCCGCCACGTTGCCAGAAAATCGCGCCAAGGGGCAATTTCGTGCCAGCAGAGCAATCCGGTGGCGAAGAGAGAACTAATCGCTATTACGCCCAAAACAATCCCCAAAAACCTGAAGAAATCTCGAGCGCTGTTGAGCAATTGGTGATGCCCGATCCACCGTTGAATGCAAAACCCGATAATGAGAATGTCAGTCCCATCCACTACAGCGATCGTGGCGATTGCAGAAGCACTCTCATAAAAGAGAGCGTTACCAACAATATCGGACAAGAATAAGGCTGGCCAGATCCGCCCTCCAAAAATTAGGAGAGATGCCAAATAAAAACCCGAGGTCGGCCAGATGACACTCGCTCCATTCGTATCTGAGAGTTGGCTCGACATTTGTGCCAAGCCGTATTGGATGACAGGCATGATGAGACAAGCGAGTAACGTAACGCGATCAAAACGAACCCGGAAAAGTTTTAAGAAAGAGGAGATGTTCATTTGTTCAAAGTTCGGAAAATAGGGTAGATACACGCTTAAGCATTCGGGAAACTGGATGGCGAATTCTCTCTAGAAGTTGGGATATCGATCACGAATTGCGTCCCTTTGCCCACGTCAGAGATGCAAGCGAGATGGCCGGCGTGTTTCTCAGTAATAATTTGGCGAGCGATCGCCAATCCCAGACCCGTTCCTTTGCCTACGGGTTTAGTGGTGAAAAGAGGCTCAAAGAGCCGCTCTTGGATAGATTTGGGAATGCCCGAGCCGTTATCAGCAATGGAAATCTCTATCTTTTGAGCCGCGATCGCTCGGGTGGTAATTTCAATTTGAGGGTCTGATATTTTTCCTTGTATTGCCGCTTCTTCCAAGGCATCGATGGCATTGGCAAGAATATTCATAAACACTTGACCGATCTGTCCGGGATAACACAAAATTGGGGGCAAGATTTCATAAGATTTAAAGACTTCAATACGAGGGCGATCGCCGTTCCCCTTGAGGCGGTGTTGTAAAATTGTTAGGGTACTGTCCAAACACTCATGTATATTGACCTCGACTTTGTTTTCGCGGTCAGAGCGGGAAAAAGTCCGTAGAGAAGTGGAAATATTTTTAATGCGATCGACTCCGAGAGTAAAAGAACCGAGAATTTTTTCCATATCCTCGATAACGAAATCCAGATCCAAATCTTCCATTGCTTCTTCTAACTCTGGCGAGGGATGAAAATGTTCTTTTTGGTATAGGTTAAGAATGTTCTTCACTCCCGCAATGTATTCTTTGAGTGGTTGAACGTTGCTGGCAATAAAGTTGATAGGATTATTCAGTTCGTGGGCAATTCCTGCAACCATTTCCCCCAAACCCGAGAGCTTTTCTTGCTGAACAATTTGAACTTGTGCCTTTTGTAAAGCAGAGGTGCGTTCTTGCACTTTTTCTTCTAAAGATTCCGTTAAGCGCTTGAGTTGCAGGTGTACCCTTACTCTTGCTAAGGCTTCGGCTTGTTCAAAAGGTTTGGCAATATAGTCTACCGCCCCGAGAGCGAATCCTTGGGACTTGCTTTCCATATCAGCGGCGGCTGTGGCGAAAATAATGGGAATCGCTTGAGTAGCAGGGTTGGCTTTGAGGTGCTGGCACACTTCAAAACCACTCATACCAGGCATTTGTACGTCAA